>NZ_JBHWOO010000150.1:0-3018 GCF_043424415.1 Luteococcus sp.
GCCCACCCCGATCGGCCACGAGTACGTCGGCATCGTCGAGCAGGTGGGTGACGAGGTGAGCAGCGTGAAGGTCGGCGACTTCGTCGTCGGCGGCTTCACCTACAGCGACAACACCTGCCCGGTGTGCCGCAAGGGCGCCCACGCCAACTGCCTCAACGGCGGTGGCTACGACGGCTGCCAGGCCGAGAGGATCCGCATCCCGCAGGCCGACGGCACCCTGCTGGCCACCCCCGGACAGCCCGACGAGGACCTCATCCCGCACCTGCTGGCCCTGTCCGACGTGATGTGCACCGGCTGGCATGCCGCCGTCAGCGGCGGGGTCGGCCCCGGCAAGACCGTGGCCGTGGTCGGCGACGGCGCCGTCGGCCTGTCCGCGGTGCTGGCCAGCGTCGAGCTGGGCGCCGAGCGCGTCATCGCCATGAGCCGCCACGCCGACCGCCAGCAGATCGCCAAGGACTTCGGCGCCACCGACATCGTCGCGGAGCGCGGCGAGGAGGGCGTGAAGAAGGTTCAGGAGCTCACCGAGGGCATCGGCGCCGACGTGGTGCTGGAGTGCGTCGGCACCGAGGACGCGCGCACGCAGGCCGTCGAGTGCCTGCGTCCCGGCGGCATGGTGGGCGTCGTCGGTGTTCCCCACGGCGACATGGACATCACCCAGATGTTCTGGAAGAACCAGGGCGTCCACGGCGGCGTCGCGCCGGTGCGCAACTACCTGGAGCACCTGCTGCAGCTGGTGCTCGACCGCAGGATCCAGCCCGGCAAGGTCTTCGACCTGGAGCTGCCGCTGGAGAAGGTGGCCGAGGCCTACAAGGCGATGGACGAGCGCACCGCCACCAAGGTGCTGCTGCGCCCCTGAGTCACAGGGAGTATGAAGTGTGTGGCCCAGCCCTCGACATCGGGGGCTGGGCCACACACTCCACGGCGGGGGCTCACTCCTGCATCAGCAGCAGGGCGCCGGCTGCGACCTCGGCCTCGAAGACCGTGGTGTGGCCTTCGGTGTCACCGTCCAGCTCGTAGGGCATCTTCTCCGCCACCTCCAGGCGTACCTTGCGCGCCTGCACCTGGTCCACGCGGTCCAGGTCACTGGCGACGCGGCCCAGGACCTTCGCGGTCATGGTGGCCATGTCCACATAGCTGCGCGGCGAGGCGACGATCAGGTCCAGCAGGCCGTCGCTGGCATTGGCCCGCGGCATCAGCTGGATGCCGCCCTGCAGCATGCCCACATTGCCCACCACGGCCATCGTGGCGCGGCGGTGCTGCGGCTCGCCGTCGTCGACGGTGAACGTCAGCTCCATCGGCTCCGAGGCCACCTCGCGGGCGGCGGCCAGGAAGTAGGCGGCCGAGCCGACGACCTTCTTCAGCTCCGGACGGGTCTTCTCCATGATCCGCGCGTCGGTGCCGATCCCTGCCATGACGGCGAAGTGGACGTCCCGTTCGGTGCCGTCGGCCTCCACCGGGCCGTCGACACGCACCCGCACCAGGTCGATCGCGCGCGGCTTGCCGTTGAAGGCGACGGCGGCCGCTGCCACCTCGTCCAGCGGGATCCCCAGGTTCCTGGCCAGCAGGTTTCCGGTGCCGGCCGGGATGATGCCCAGCGGGATGCCGGAATTGGCCAGCTCGGAGCAAACCACGCGCACCGTTCCGTCGCCGCCGGCCACCACCACCAGGTCGACATCGCGGGAGATCGCCTCCTGGGCCATCGCATAACCCGGGTCGTCACGCTTGGTCTGCAGCCAGAGCGCGTCGCCCCAGCCACGACGGTCGAGCTCCCACTCCAGGGTGCGACGGAAGCTGGCCGGGTCGAGCACCTTCGACGGGTTCCAGATCACCGCGCAGGTCCGGGTGCGGCCGTCGAGCAGGTGCCGGGCCGGAAGCGGCAGCACGTGCACCCGGCAGACCAGGCAGGCCAGGCTGGCGCAGACCACGCCGAGCAGCAGCCCCGCCACCACGTCGCTGGGCCAGTGCGCCGACATCACGACGCGGTCGATCGCCACCACCATGACCAGGACCACACCGACGGCACGCCACAGCAGGCGGCTGTCGGCGGGCTGCCGGGTGGTGGTCGTGGCGGCCGCAGCCATCAGGGCGACGGTGGTGGCCATGGTCATGTGCCCGCTGGGATAGGAGGAGCCGTGCTGGGTGATGACGTCCATCACCGGCGCGGGGCGGGGGCGGCCCACCAGCAGCTTGAGCACCGTGAAGGAGAGCCAGGCCAGCGCCACCGAGCCCACCAGCGCCATCGCCAGGTTGCGCAGCCGGCGCCGCCAGGCCCACAGCGCCACCACGCACAAGCAGGCAGCCAGCACGCCCGGCATCGTCACCACGGCGATGGCCGACCAGACCTCTGCGGCGGCACCATCGGGGGTGATCCAGCGGCGCTCGGCCCACCGGTCGAACCCGTCGAGCAGGCCGGTTCCCAGCACCAGCCAGGTCCACACCGCCAGCCCCAACAGGGAGAGCACCAGGGTGGACAGGGCCAGGTGGCGCCGTCGCAGCCGGTCGGGGGACAGGTGGGCGAACATGTCCCGATTCTGACACGGGCGCCCGTGTGCGGACGCCGCAGACGGCACGGGGGTCCGCAGTCGGTAGTCTTGGGCCATGATCGATCCGAAGCTCCTGCGCACCGACCCCGACCGAATCCGGCGTAGTGAGATCGCGCGCGGAGGATCAGGCGAGGTCGTCGACCAGCTGCTGGCCGCCGACGAGGCCCGCCGCAGCAACATCATGACCTTCGAGACCCAGCGCGCCGAGCAGAAGGAGCTCGGCAAGCAGGTGGCCAAGGCCTCCGGCGAGGAGAAGCAGCAGCTGCTGGCCCGCACCAAGCAGCTCGCTGCGGACGTGAAGCAGGCCCAGACCGCCGCCGACGAGGCCGGCGCCAAGTTCGACGAGCTGATGAAGCAGCTGGGCAACCTGGTCATCGACGGCGTCCCCACCGGCGGCGAGGACGACCTGTACGTGATCGAGACCCACGGCACCCCGCGTGACTTCGCCGCCGAGGGCTTCGAGCCTCGCGACCAC
>NZ_JBHWOO010000151.1:0-9720 GCF_043424415.1 Luteococcus sp.
CCGTCCCGCACCACCGTCCACGCATCCGCCCGCCCCGTCACCGCACTGCTCGGTCTGGGCCTGGTGGCCACGTGCCGCACGATCGCCGCCCCTGCCACCGCCGCCCCCGCCCCCATCACGCTCGAGGGTCGCGGCTACGGCCACGGCCGCGGCATGAGCCAGTGGGGCAGCTACCAGCAGGCCGTCGAGGGCCGCAGCTGGTCGCAGATCCTGTCCTTCTACTACCCGGGGGCCACCGTCGCACCGGCCCGGGCCACCAGCATCCGCGTCAACACCGTCAGCCGCACCGGCAGCACCGTACGGGTCGCCGCCGAGGCCGGGCTCGTCGCCGCCGACGGGGCCGGCCAGCGCATCGTCCTGCCCACCCTCGACGGCAGCACCCCCGTCGCCAGCTGGGAGGTGGGCCGCCCCAGCATCGGCGGCACCGCCACCAGCACCACGCTGTGGTTCCACACCGCCGCCGGACGCAAGTCGCTTCGCACCACCAGCTCCGGGCGCTGGACCATCACCGCCACCGACGGCAGCCTCACCGCCCTCAATGCCCGCGGCACCGTGGCGGCCACCTACCTCGGAACCCTCACCGGCCACCGCTCCGGCGCGACGATCGTGCCCGTGCTGCGCACCAGCCTGGAGGACTACACCCGCCAGGTGGTGCCGTGGGAGAACTACACCAACTGGCCCGTCCAGGCCCAGGCCGCGCAGGCCGTCGCCGCCCGCAGCTACGGCGCCTGGTATGTCGCCCACCCGCGCCACCGCCTCTACGACATCTGCGACACCACCAGCTGCCAGGTCTTCGGCGGCATCGCCGAGGAGAGCACCCAGACCCGCCAGGGCGTCGCCGCCACCACCGGGCGGGTGCTCACCGTCGGCGGGGCAGTGGTGCGCAGCGAGTTCTCCGCCTCCAACGGCGGACAGGTGGCTCCCGGCGGCTACCGCTGGACCGCCCTTCGCCCCGACCCCTACGAGGACCGCCTGCCCACCACCGTCACCCGGTGGACGGCGACGGTCGATGCCGCCTCCCTGCAGCGCCGCCACCCGGGCGTCGGAACGGTGCGCCGGGTCGTGGTGACCAGCCGCGACGGCCACGGCCAGTGGGGCGGACGGGTGAGGACCGTGCGCGTCGAGGGCAGCACCGGCCGGGTGACGCTCACCGCCAGCCAGTTCGCGCCGCACGTGAAGGGCTGGAAGGGCGCCTGGTTCACCGTCGCCTGAGGTGGGCGTCGCGGGTGGCGGAACAGGCCCGACCGTCGCCCCGAGGCCATGGCTAGGCTCACCCGCATGCCCACACCCAGCGCTCCCAGTGCCCGACCCCCCTTGTGGACCCGGCTGTTCACCAGCCTGACGGTGGCCAATTTCGGCGTGGCGATGATCTTCTACATGCTCACCTCGACGCTGAGCGGCTGGGCCCTCGACGAGCTGGGGGCCAGCCAGACCCAGGCCGGGCTGGTGGGCACCGCCTGGTTCGTCGGGGCGATGGTCGCCCGCCTGGTGGCGGGGCGGATGGCCACCACGCTGGGGGAGCGGATCGTCGTGGTGGGAAGCACCCTGGCGATGCTGCTGGGCACCCTCGTCTACCCCTGGGTGGGCTCGGTGGCGCTGCTGCTGGTGCTGCGCTTCCTGCACGGCGTCGGCTTCGGCATCGCCGCCACCGCGCTCACCGGCACCGCGCTCTCGCGGGTGCCGATCGAGCGCCGTGGCGAGGGCTCCGGCTGGTTCAGCCTCGGCCTGGCCCTGGCCACCGGGATCGGGCCCTTCGTCGGGGCCCAGCTGCAGAAGGGATCTGGCCAGCAGTCGGTATTCCTGGCCGCCATCGCCTGCGGGCTGGTGTCGGTGGTGAGTTCGCTGCTGGTGGCGCGCGGCATGTCACCGCGTGAGCGAAGGCGGGAACGGGAGCGCCTCACGCTGTCCGATTTCGTCGAGCCCCGGGTGCTGCCCGTGGCGTTGACGGTCGCCGTCTGCGCCATGCCCTTCGGCGCCATCATCACCCTGCTCAGCCCCTTTGCCCGCAGCGTCGGGCTGGGCGAGGCCAGCGGCTGGTACTTCCTGGTCTACGCCCTGGTGATCGCCATCTCGCGCCCGGTGGCCGGGATGGTCCAGGACCGCGTCGGCGACACCGCGGTGCTGGTGCCGATGATGGTGGCGATGGTGGCGGGTGTGGTGCTCACCGCCGTGGCCACCTCCGGGGCCGTGCTGCTGGCCGGGGGTGCGCTGCTCGGCCTGGGCTACGGGACCCTGGTTCCTTCGGGGCAGACGGTCGCGCTCAACCTGGTCGGTTCGGCACGTGCCAGCCTGGGCGTCTCCAGCTACTTCCTGCTGGTCGACGCCGGCACCGGCATCGGCCCCTTCGTGCTGGGTGCCCTGGTGGAGCCGATGGGCTATCGCGGCGCGCTGCTGGTGGGGGCCGGCTGTGCCGTGGCCGGAACCTTGATGATGGGCGTGTTGCACCACCGCATGCGTCGCCGCCCCCGCGAGCGCGCTGTCTGAGAGTCCTCCACGAGATGAAACTTCTTCGATCGGAACCACCACCTCTGTACCCTTGTGAATCCTTTGTCTGTTAGATTTTCAGCAGCTCTCCAACGAGGGGGGCATGACGAAAGGGAGCAAGATGTTTGCTCGAAACCTCGGCCGTAGCTGTGTGGTCCTCGCCGGACTCGCCTGCCTTGCACCGAATGCGTGGGCTGCAACCTACGGAACCCAGACTGCGACGGCAGACGGGGTCACTGCCAGTGGCAAGGGGACCCTGACCGTCGCTTTCACCACAGCCAAGAACGATTCTTCGGTGAAGATGAGCGCCAGCAACGGTCGCCCAGGCTACACAGAGGGCTACTTCTGGTCGGCCAAGAACTCCATCAAGGTTCGGTCCAGCAATTCGACTTCGACCTCGTGGACGACCGTCTCACGGTCGGGCAAGTTCTCTGCCCCAACGGCAGGGCCTTGGTCCGCCAAGGGGAAGACCTGTGTGGACCGTCGACTGAAGGTTGACACGTGCAGCGGCTGGTCGGCCGGTGCCCGAGCTTGAGATCAAGGGGGTGTCCCACGTCTACCGAGGTGGGACACCCGCTCTCAATGCCTTGGACCTCAGCCTCGATGAAGGCGTCGTGGGGTTGGTCGGCGCCAATGGGGCGGGCAAGTCGACGCTGATGCGCATGATTGCTGGTGCCCTGCCGCCGACGACGGGCACCGTGCGCATCGACGGTCGGGACCTCTATGCGTCCCGTGACCGCCGCAAGGTCCTGGGGCAGGTGGCGTGGATGCCCCAGACCCCGACGGCACCCGGCAGGGTGTCCGTGGTGGACTTCGTCGCCTACCTCACGTGGCTGCGAGGATTCTCGCGCAAGGAAGCACGCCAGCGGGCCGACCGTGCCATCCAGCAGGTGAATCTCACCCAGGCTGCGCAGGCGCCGATGAACAGCCTGTCTGGGGGGATGGTGCGCCGCGCCTGGCTGGCCCAAGCACTGGCCTGCGAACCGACGATCCTCCTGCTTGATGAGCCGAGCACCGGGCTTGATCCACGCCAGCGCGCCACCATGGTGGAGCTGTTGAAGAAGACCCCGGCGAAACTGGTGATCTTGTCGAGCCACTTGCTGGAGGACGTGGTGGAACTCACCGACCGCGTCATCGTCCTTGATCGCGGACTGATCGTCCATGACGGCTTGCCCCCGGACAGCGGCAACCCCTCGTGGCTCCTCGACCTCATTCCGGACACGGACGACCGGCCATGATGGGCATCCAGATGTGGACGCGGGCCTGCTGGAAGTTCCTGGTGCCCGCGATGCTGGCTGTGCAGGTCTTCTGCATGCTCAACGCCCAGTCGGTCGACAGCACCTCCCTTCCGGCCTGGGCCCTGGACTGGTCCTGGATGCTCTCGCTGTGGAGTGGAGGGACGCTGCTGCTGTCACCGGTGGCCGCGGCAACGGTGGTCCTGTTGATCCACCGCGCCTGGCGTGACCCGGTTGATGCGCTGGTAGGGGGCCTGGCCCGGGCGCCGCGCAGTCGTCTGGACATCCTCGCCGCGGTATACCTCATGGGAGTTGCCGTTCAGGCAGTCACCTTGGCCTTGGGGAGCGCGCTGTGCGTCATTGGCCATGCGGATGCGACCGGGGTCACCCTCCCCTGGCAGCTCCTGACGGGCCCGGCGGCACTGCTGGCAGCAGTGTGCCTGGGAGGTGTGATCGGGGAGTACTGGAAGGACCCCTGGGCCGTGCCGGTGACGGCGATCGCGATCTTCCTCTCGCAGAACGTCTTCTACGCCGAAGGCTATCCGGAGCTGTTGGCCACGGAGGCGGCCGGCTGGTTCATGACCGGCTACCGCCCGATTCCCGGTCATTTGGCGGCGACGGTCGCGGCCAACATCCTGATGGCGGTCGGGTGCTTGTGCCTGCAGATGCGACGGGTGCCGATCAGGGCACTGCGTCGACACTTCTGGTGGATGGTGGCGATCTGCTGCTTCGTGGGGATTGGCGCCGTCTTCGAGCCCTTCGTGGCGCGTCAGGCAGTGGACACCTACGAGGAGATCAGATGAGCGTCGGGGTGGTGCTGCGCCTGCACCGGATCCCGCAGTTCTGCATCGGTCTCGGACTCGTCATCCTGCTCGCCAGCCTCTTCCGGCAGCCGCTGAGCATTCCCGGGGCAGACGGCATTCGCATTGCCCAAGAGATGTTCATTGCCTTCACCCCTGCGCTCCTGGGGATCTGCACTGTGCCCCCATTGGGGGAGATACGCTCCACGACCTTGCGAGGGCCACAGGTCGACGTCGCGGTGAACAGCATCTTCGTCTTGGGATCGACGATCCTCTGCGCGTGGCTGTGGCACAGCTCTGGTGCGCAGTGGGGTGCGCTCCACTTCGAACTCTTCTTGAGCAGTGTCCTGGTGGCCTCCACCATCCTGACGACACGTCGGTGGGGGGCATCGGGGCTGGTCCTTTCTGCCGGGGCGGGGGCAGTCCTGCTCATGTTCTGGGATGGGCTTGCCGGGCTGATGGGATTCCAGGGCTTCTCCAACCGCTACGGCATGGTGCATCAGCACACCTCGGTATGGGGTCTGGTTGCGCTGTTTGTAGCGGGTGCAGCCGTCGTCTTCGCCATTGCCGTCGATCCCCATCGGCCCTTGGCCCACGCCCAGTCCTGAGCCGGACCCCGCTCTTGGTCGAGCCCGTCAGGATGCCCGCCGAATCCGCACGTCGAAAGCTCACTGGGCATGCGCTCCACCGGGCGCCCGGTCGTTATTCGACGTGCACAGTGGACTCCCGGCCCGCCACCCAGGAGCCAGCGCCGTGGCCAGCGGCAGGAATGGTGCGAAACCCCGCGCACACGGCCTGTAAGATGTGCGACGACCGCAAGGCCGTGATGGGGCCATCACCCCGGAGCTGCCGGAAGAACAGTCGAGAACCGACCCACTAGACCCGGCTGCGGCGAGCAAGAGTGGAATCCGTCGTGCACGGGTTCAAGGAGGGTGGTACCGCGGGTCGCCCGGAGAGTCTCCGGATGCCTCGTCCCTTCGTCAGGCCAGACGACGAAGAGGATCGCGATGAGCACCGACCAGACCCCCGACGCAGCCACCAACCGGGGCGCGCGCCAGTACAACAGCGTCCCTGCCCAGATCGACCTGCCGGCGATGGAGCACGAGGTGCTCGCCCTGTGGGAGCGCGAGCAGACCTTCGACAAGACCCTCGAGGCCACCCGCGACGGAGAGCCGTGGACCTTCTACGAGGGCCCCCCGACGGCCAATGGCCAGCCCGGCACGCACCACATCGAGGCCCGCGTCTTCAAGGACGTCTTCCCCCGCTTCAAGACGATGCAGGGGCGTCGCGTGGACCGCAAGGCCGGCTGGGACTGCCACGGCCTGCCGGTGGAGCTGGCCGTCGAGAAGGAACTGGGTATCGACTCCAAGGACCAGATCGAGGACTTCGGCGTCGAGGCCTTCAATGCCAAGTGCCGCGAGAGCGTCAGCCGCCACGTCGGGCAGTTCGCAGAGCTCACCAACCGCATGGGCTACTGGGTGAACATGGACGAGGCCTACTGGACGATGGCCCCCGAGTACGTCGACAGCGAGTGGTGGGCGCTCAAGACCATCTTCGACAAGGGCCTGCTGGTGGAGGACTTCCGCGTCGCCCCCTACTGCCCCAATGACCAGACCGCGCTCAGCGACCACGAGCTGGCGCAGGGCTACGAGGACACCGTCGACACCACCGTCTTCGCCCGCTTCCCGCTCACCAGCGGCCCGTGGGCGGGCAAGGCCGACCTGGCGATCTGGACCACCACCCCCTGGACGCTGGTGGCCAATGTCACCGTCGCCGCCGGCGCCGAGATCGAGTACTGCATCGCCCGCAAGGAGGGCGAGACCCCCGTCGTGATCGCGGTGGAGAACGTGCCCAGCGCCCTGGGGGAGGAGTGGAGCGTCGGCGAGACCTTCCTGGGGCGTGAGATGGAGGGCTGGACCTACCAGCGCGCCATCGACGTCATGGAGCAGCCCGGCAAGGCCTGGTTCGTCGTGCTCGAGGACTACGTCGCCGTCGGCGAGGGCACCGGTCTGGTGCACCAGGCCTACCCCTTCGGCCAGGACGACTACGACAGCAACAAGCGCCACGGCGTCGAGTTCGTCAACCCCATTGGTCCCGACGGCTGTTTCCTGGACGGCAATGGCTTCGTCAGCGGCCTGTTCTTCAAGAAGGCCGACCCGGTGATCGTCGAGAAGCTGCGCGAGGACGGCCTGCTGCTGGGCACCCTCGACCACGAGCACCCCTACCCGCACTGCTGGCGCTGCCACACCCCGCTGATGTACTACGCGATGCCCAGCTGGTACATCCGCACCACGCAGCGCAAGCAGCAGCTGATCGACGAGAACGAGCGGACCAACTGGTACCCCGAGAGCATCAAGCACGGCCGCTTCGGCGACTGGCTGGAGAACAACATCGACTGGGCGTTGAGCCGCAGCCGCTACTGGGGCACGCCGCTGCCGGTCTGGCGCAATGACGCCGACCCCACTCGTGTGGTCTGCGTCGGCTCGCGCGCCGAGCTGGCCGAGCTGGCGGGGCGTCCCGAGCTGGCCCAGATGGACCCGCACCGTCCCTTCGTCGACGAGGTCACCTTCACCCTGCCCGGCGAGCAGGGCACCTACCGTCGCGTGCCCGAGGTGATCGACGCCTGGTTCGACTCCGGCTCGATGCCCTTCGCCCAGTGGGGCTACCCGTGGGTGGAGGGCTCCAAGGAGAAGTTCGAGGCCAACTACCCGGCCGACTTCATCTGCGAGGCCACCGACCAGACCCGCGGCTGGTTCTACACGCTGATGGCGGTCAACACGCTGGTCTTCGACCAGTCCAGCTACAAGAACGTGCTGTGCCTGGGCCACATCCTGGCCGAGGACGGCCGCAAGATGAGCAAGCACCTGGGCAACATCCTGCTTCCCATCCCGTTGATGGACAAGCACGGCGCCGACGCGGTGCGCTGGTTCATGGCCGCCTCCGGCTCGCCGTGGGCTGCCCGTCGCGTCGGTGACACGACGATCACCGAGACGGTCCGCAAGGTGCTGCTGACCTACTGGAACACCGTCGCCTTCCACGCCCTCTACGCCCGCGCGAACGAGTTCATCCCGGGGGGAGCGATCCCCCCGAACCCCCCTGCGCTCGGCACGGCATTGGATGCTGCTTCTTCGTCGCAGCACGCCGACGGAGCCTCGCAGTCGGTGGTGCCGGTGGCGGAACGCCACGTGCTGGACCGCTGGCTGGCCAGCGCCACGAACCAGCTGGTGCTGGACGTCACCGAGGCGCTGGAGAAGTTCGACACCCAGCACGCCGGCAGCCGGATCGCCGAGTTCGTCGACGAGCTGAGCAACTGGTACGTGCGCCGTAGCCGTCGCCGCTTCTGGGACGGTGACCCGTCGGCCCTGACCACGCTGCACGAGACGCTGGAGGTGCTCACCCGCCTGATGGCGCCGATGGTGCCCTTCATCACCGAGCGCGTCTGGCAGGACCTGTTCGTGGCCACCGACCCGCAGGCGCCGAGCTCGGTGCACCTGGCGCGCTGGCCCGAGGCGGACACCTCGCTGGTGGACCCGCTGCTGGAGCGTTCGATGGAGCAGACCCGCCGCCTGGTGGAGCTGGGCCGAAGCGCCCGCGCCGAGGCCCGGGTGAAGACCCGTCAGCCGCTGGCCCGGATGCTGGTGCCCAGTGCCGCCCACGCGCAGCTGGACGAGTCGCTGGTGGCCGAGATCGCCGCCGAGCTCAACATCGGCTCGATCGAGTCCTTCAGCTCGGCCGGCGACGTGGTCGACTACTCGGCCAAGGGCAATTTCCGCAACCTCGGTAAGCGCTTCGCCAAGCGCACCCCGCTGGTGGCGGGCGCCATCGCCGAGCTCGACGCGGCCTGGCTCGCCGGGGAACTCCGCAGCAACGGCCGCGCCGAGTTCGAATTCGAAGGCGAGACCATCGAGGTGACCGGCGACGACGTGATCCTCAGCGAACGCCCGCGCGAGGGCTGGTCCGTCATCAACGAGCAGGGCGAGACCGTCGCCCTCGACCTCGAGCTGACGCCGGAACTGATCCTGGCCGGCCTGGCGCGCGAGGTGATCCGCTTCATCCAGGAGGCGCGTAAGCGCCACGGGCTGGACGTCTCTGATCGCATCTCGGTGACGGTGCAGGCGGAGGGGCAGTTGGCTGAAGCGATCTCGGCCCACCAGAAGCTCATCGCCGACGAGGTGCTCGCGACCGGCTTCGAGTTGGGCGAGGTGGCGGAGGCCACCGACTCCGACGATGAGCTGGGACTCGTGACGGCGTTGTCGAAGGCCTGAGTCGCCAAGCGAAGGGCTCCGGAATCTGGGATTCCGGAGCCCTTCTGTCTGTCTGGGTCGGCGGGCCGTCGGGAGGACCCTTCGTGCCACGACCGCCTTTCTGGCCCCCTTCCTGAACGCCTGGGTTGTCTGTGGTCTGGCTGGACTTGCCTACTTGATCTCGCTCCTCAGCACCCGGGCGACGCCGGCCACCAGCGGGATGAGGATCCAGATCGCGGAGGCGGTGGCCAGGTGGGCCCAGCCGCTGGTGCTGAACTGGCCGAGGCTGAAGGGGATGCCCGCTGAGCTGACGTCCACCCAGGCCGCCCGCTCGGCAAGCCAGCCGGACAGTGATGTGGCGATGCTGACCACCGTCGGCACCAGGAAGTAGGCCACGATGGCAGCCGGCGTGTTGAGCAGGGCGAAGGCGAACGCGGCGGCCTGCAGCATGCCGGCCAGCATCACCACGGAGTTGCCCGCCACCACCTGCCAGGTGAGTTCCCAACCGGCGGCTGAACCGGTGGCCAGCGCGATCCCGTAGGCGGCTCCGGCCAGAGCGATCCCGACGACGACGGTGAGGGCCCCCAGCAGCATGGCGACGACGAGTTTGGCGCCCACCACCCGTCCCCTGCGGGGTTCGAGGGCGAACGTGATGAGGCCCGTGCGCTGCGACCATTCCGCCGTCGCGGCGAGGATGGTCACCACCGGCATCATCAGCCCGACGGGGGCGATGGCGAAGTCGAACAGTGCATGGCCGGTGGGGTTGTCGATGAGGGCCATGGCCCCTGCCACGGCGAGGACGGAGCCCAGGAGGCTCAGCGCGATCACCCAACGCCCGGCGCGGGTGTTGACGAGCTTGCGTGCCTCGACGGCGAGCAGGCGGGTGAAAGGGACGCCGGGGACCGTGCTGGTCTCGTTGAACGCGAGGGCCCTGGGGGCCCGTGGGGTTGCGGTGAT
>NZ_JBHWOO010000152.1:0-6615 GCF_043424415.1 Luteococcus sp.
ACACCAGTCGAGGGTCGCACTTCCGACCAGGGAGACGGGGCTGCCGTCGTGGTGTGGCGCGAGGCCCTCGGGGTGGAGGGAGACGGGCGTGCCCATGCGCGCCGAGAGGTGGGTATCCAGCTCGGGGTCTCCGGCCATCCACGTCTGCCCGTCACCGTCCACGTGGACGGTGAAGCCGTCGGTGCGGGCCGAGAAGTCGACGACCTCGTCGTGGCGACGGAAGCGGTGCGAGTCCTTGCCCGAGACGAGGTGCCCCTGGTCGTCGACGGCCGCGAACCAACGGTCGCCCGCCACACCACGGTGGTCGAGCTGGACGAAGCGGAGTTCCTCGCCGCCCATCGACTTGACGGGATAGCGGCGGATGCGGGTGACGCGGAAGGGCATGGACCAAAGCTAGTGGGCCGCGCTGCCGTGTACCGGGCAGCAAAGGGATGCGAGCTGGTCGGTACCCATGAGGTCGGCGGCCACTTGAAGGGTGGCGCAGGGCGCTTGGTTGGGCCACAGACACGCGGGGAAAGTTGCCGATCCAGGGATCACCTCACGACCGGGGGCGCCGCGCCGGACAGCTCGACCCGCGGCAAAGTCGGATGCTGCTGGAAGCAATCGCACACCAGTCCAAGGCCTTGCCCGGGTGATATCAAGCAAGGTAATTCGTTGCCATGGACGAGCCGATCATCGCCGCGTCGGCACTGAAGCACGGTCTCGGTGAGGAAGAGATCCTGCACGCATACCGCAACCCGATCGGCGTGGGACCTCGGCGACGGTTCATGATGATCGTGGGTGCCAACCAGGCGGCGATCATCCTTGAGGTCGGCTACATCCAGGGCTCCACGGCCATCGTGATCGTCCACGCGGCAGCGTTACATGGCAAAGGTCGCCTGAACGGCCCGTTGGGCGCGCCCTGCGGTCACTCGATCCGCGGCACGGGTGGGCAGTTGCGGCGACGGGGCGGCTTGGCCAACGTGCGCGGAGTGCGCAGGCTGTATTGCCTCGGCTTGGGTAGAGACACGGCTCCGGTGGCCGGCAAAGTGGTGCTGTCACACACCCTTGGCGAGGATCCCGACACGATGGTGAGAGGCAGCGGGAGCGCCCGGGTCGCCGCTGTCATCGTCCGAGCCCTGGACCCCTGACATCTTCAGGGGCCGCCTGAATTGGGCTGGTTGTCCACAGCTATCGGGTGCTGAGGATTCGTCCACAGCCTCGGCTGGCGGTGGCGCCGACGCGAGCAGCATCTCCACACTCCTGGTGACGGCCAGCGGGGTCGTCGACGACGAAGGAGGACGACCATGCAGGATGCACAGATCAGCCTGAGCGGCAATGTCGGCACCGAGGTGGAGACCATGAGGGGAGAGGGCTGGGCATTGAGCCGCTTCCGCCTCGCCTGCACGCCCCGACGCCAGAGGCAGGGGGAATGGACGGACCTGGAAACGAACTGGATCGGGATCAACTGCTGGGGCCGGATGGCCGAACACGTCCAGGCATCGCTGCACAAGGGCGACCCGGTGGTCGTCGTCGGGCGCCTTCGCACGTCGGCCTGGGTGGACAAGGAAGGCCAGCGCCAGGAGCGGCTCGTGGTGGAGGCCAGCAGCCTCGGGCCGGACCTGTCGCGGTGCCGCAGCACGGTGGAGCGCATCGCGGCCATGCCGCGGACCGAGACCACCCCGGACGGGGAACGGGTCGACCTGGACACGGGTGAGGTGCTGGAGGTCCCGCAGGAGTCCCAGGAGGAGGTGGAGGGCTGACGACGGGTCCAGGGGGCAGCGCCCCGAGCTGGCATACTGGACGTTGACTTCTGGCTCCCTTCCGAGCCGGATACACCAGACCTCGAGCGAAGGACGTCTGCCACCCATGGCTGAGTTCATCTACACCATGCACAACGTGCGCAAGAAGATCGGCGACAAGCTGATCCTCGACAACGTCACCCTCTCCTTCTTCCCCGGCGCCAAGATCGGCGTCGTCGGCCCCAACGGCGCCGGCAAGTCGACCATGCTGAAGCTGATGGCAGGCATGGACCAGCCCAACAATGGCGAGGCCCAGCTCATGAAGGGCGCCTCGGTGGGCATCCTGCTGCAGGAGCCGCCGCTGACCGAGGACAAGACGGTCCTGGAGAACGTTGAGGAGGCCGTCGGCGAGATCAAGGGCAAGCTCGACCGCTTCAACCAGATCGGCATGGAGATGGCCGAGCCTGACGCCGACTTCGACGCCCTGATGGCCGAGATGGGCGAGCTGCAGACCGACCTGGACAATGCCAGCGCGTGGGACATCGACGCCCAGCTGGCCCAGGCCATGGAGGCTCTGCAGTGCCCGCCCGGGGATACCCCGGTCAACGTCCTGTCCGGTGGTGAGCGTCGTCGGGTCGCGCTGTGCAAGCTGCTGCTGGAGGCCCCCGACCTGCTGCTGCTCGACGAGCCCACCAACCACCTCGACGCGGAGAGCGTGAACTGGCTCGAGGGTCACCTCAAGACCTACCCCGGTGCCGTCCTGGCCGTCACCCACGACCGCTACTTCCTGGACAACGTGGCCGAGTGGATCTGCGAGATCGACCGCGGACGCCTGCACCCCTACGAGGGCAACTACTCCACCTACCTGGAGACCAAGCGCAAGCGCCTGACCGTCGAGGGACAGAAGGACGCCAAGCGCGCCAAGATCCTCGAGAAGGAGCTGGAGTGGGTCCGCTCCAGCCCCAAGGCCCGTCAGGCCAAGAGCAAGGCGCGACTGGCCCGCTATGAGGAGATGGCTGCCGAGGCGGAGCGCAACCGCAAGATCGACACCTCCGAGATCAACATCCCGGCCGGTCCCCGCCTGGGCAACACGGTCATCGAGGTGGACAAGCTCAAGAAGGGCTTCGGCGACCGCGTCCTGATCAACAACCTGTCCTTCAGCCTGCCCCGCAACGGCATCGTCGGCATCATCGGCCCCAACGGCGTCGGCAAGACCACGCTGTTCAAGACCATCGTCGGCTTCGAGCAGCCCGACGACGGTTCGGTGAAGGTTGGCGAGACGGTGAAGTTCAGCTACGTCGACCAGAACCGTTCCGGCATCGACGGCAGCAAGAACGTGTGGGAGGTGGTCTCGGACGGGCTCGACTTCCTCAAGGTCGGCAACTTCGAGATGAACTCGCGCGCCTACGTCGCCAGCTTCGGCTTCAAGGGCCCCGACCAGCAGAAGCTGGCCGGCGTTCTCTCCGGCGGTGAGCGCAACCGCCTGAACCTGGCGCTGACGCTGAAGCAGGGCGGCAATGTGCTGCTGCTCGACGAGCCCACCAATGACCTCGACGTCGAGACCCTCTCGAGCCTCGAGGACGCCCTGCTCGAGTTCCCCGGCTGCGCCGTCGTGATCTCCCACGACCGCTGGTTCCTCGACCGCATCGCCACCCACATCCTGGCCTGGGAGGGTGACGACGAGGACGAGAGCAAGTGGTTCTGGTTCGAGGGCAACTTCGCCGACTACGAGGCCAACAAGATCGAGCGTCTGGGCGCCGAGGCTGCGCGTCCGCACGCCAGCAAGCACCGTCGCCTCACGCGCGACTGATCACACGGCTGGCTGAGCCTCTCGCAAGCACGACGGCCGGGCTTGTCGAGATCCCTTGGGGCTCGACAAGCCCGGCCGTCGAGTCATTCCCGAGCCCGTCGCCCTTTCGTTCCCCGAGCCTGTCGAGGGGATCACGCGGCCAGTTGGGCCAGCTCCGTGATCGTCGAGAGGCTGGTGCGGCGGCAGCCACCCAGTAGTCGCGCCCCGGCCTGGCTCCACTGCGGCACCAGGGCGGCAAGAAGACCCCTCACACAGCACAGCAGGGCGAGAAGGAAGGCGCCCAGCCCGCGCAGGAATGCTGTCGACATCGGACTGTCCAGCACCGCCGCATCAGGCCCTGACCACCACGCCACCGAATGGCTCTGCTGGTCGGGGAAGAGCAACCAGGAGTGTCCCGAACGCACCAGCCACCAGACCTCCATCGGACCCTTGGGATTGGGAACCATCCATCGACGGACGACCGCATCCCGGTCGAGGAGCAACTCACGCCGCCCTCACGCCGTCCTCGCGCCGTCAGGGCGGCCACGGACCCTGGCCCAGATCCACGGTGCCCCGGAGCGCCAGCGGCAGCAAGAGGTAGAAGGCTGCCAAAGCCCACCATGAAGCACCTAGGAACAGCACTGCCGTGCCAACACCGTCGAGCGGCCACCGACCGGTTCCGGACTGCGCGCCCCGAAGCACATCGAGTAGATCGGTCCGAAGATCACGCCGAGGCGGATCGTCCACATCCGAATCGCTCCCCACAAGGATTTCCCGACGGCGTCTCCGCACGCCAACATCCAGTTGGGGTCGATGTCCTTCATGGGAGTACGCCGTGGATCATGGCCTGGGCCCGGGCATCCGGCAGGCCGCCGTGCCGCCCGGCAACTCGTGGCGGTGCGTGGCCACCCAGTGGTAGACGGGATCGGCAAGCCAGCGCACCGGGGTGTGACACAGCAGCAGCCCGACGGCGCGCAGCGGCTGCGGACCGGTGGCCAGGGCACGCCCGATGGCCGCGGCACCGTGGGTGACGGTGCCGTCGTCCGACACGAAGGGGATCTCCCGGAGGGCCCGTTCTTCATCGATTCCTGATGCCTGCAGCATCTCCGGCGTGATGGGCTCGACGCTGGCGTGAAGGCCCCGTCCCTCGAGCCAAGCGGCGCATCGCGTGCAGAAGCCACAGTCCGGGTCGTAGAGCAGTCGGCCAGTCATGGGGCCAGTGTGGCACCATCATCCGCGTGAGTGACAGACGCGGCTTCCTGCTCGACACCCGGCCCTTCACTGCGTCGCGGCACTTCACCTGGATGTGGCTGGGTGCGCTGGTGGCCGGCGTCGGCAATGCGCTGACCGCGGTGGCCGTCGGCCTGCACGTCTACGAGTTGACCCACTCGACCTTCGCGGTCTCGATGGTGGGTGTCGCGGCGTTGGTGCCCACGCTGTTCGCTGGACTCTACGGCGGAACCATCGTGGACCGCTTCGACCGTCGGCTGGTGGCCCTCGCCTCGGCCGTCCTGGCCTGGCTGGCCACTGCCGCAATCCTGCTGCTGGCGGTGCTGGGGCGCGAGACCATCTGGAGTCTCTACGTCCTGTCCGCACTCAACGCCATGGGCGCCACCCTGGTCTCGGCGTCGCGGCAGGCCATCATCCCCAACCTGCTGGAGCCCGAACTGCTGCCCGCCGCCGGCGCCCTCAACGGGATGAGCATGGGGCTGGTGGTCACCCTCGGCCCGGCGCTGGCCGGACTCCTGGTGGCCCGCCACGGCTTTGCCATCACCTACGGGCTGGACCTGCTGCTCTTCTGTGGCGCCTTCCTCGGCCTGGCGGCCCTGCCGACGATGCCGCCCGAGCCGGGAGCCGAACACAAGACCTGGGCTGCGATCCGGGAGTCCTTCCGCTACATCCGCTCGACGCCCGTGGTGGCGATGAGCTTCATCGTCGACATCGTGGCCATGACGCTGGGCAATCCGCGCTCTCTCTTCCCGGCTCTTGGCACGGTGGTGATCGGTGGGGGAGCCGTGAGCGCCGGGCTGCTGGCAGCGTCGTCGGCCGTCGGTGCCGTGCTGTGCAGCCTGTTCAGTGGGCGCATCGTCGGCTGGAAGCGGCACGGACGGGCGGTGAACCTGTCGGTGATCGCCTACGGCGTGTTCACCGCCGGACTGGGGATCGTCGCCCTCCTGGTGCACACCGGGCACTGGCCGGGCGGCGTGGGCAGTCCCGATCGGCTCAACCACTCCGCCCTGGCCGCGGCGATGCTGATGCTCTTCGGCATGGGCGCCAGCGACAACGTGTCCGCGATCTTCCGCAACACCATCTTGCAGCAGGCCGTGCCGGACAACATCCGCGGCCGGATGCAGGGGATCTACATCATGGTGGTTACCGGTGGTCCGCGCCTGGGGGACCTCTTCGTGGGGCTGGTGGCGCTGGGGGCGGTCTGGGCGCCGCCGCTGGTGGGTGGCCTGGCCATCACCGCAATGGTGGCGGCCCTCATCCGGCTGGTGCCGGTCTTCCACCACTACGACGCGACCGCCTGAGCTCACTTGCCGTCGGGCATCTCGATCTCGCCCAGCTCGCTCCAGTCGTCCTGGGGAATCTCGTAGGAGATGACCTGGGGGCGAGTGGCGGCGTACTGGCCCTGCTCCTTCATGGCCTTCTTGAAGTGCTCGCTGTTCACGTGCGCGGCGCCGGCCTCGCCATCCCTGTAGGCCTCGATCAGGATGTACTCATTCGGGTTGTCGACGCTGCGCGACCAGTCGAACCACAGGCAGCCGGGCTCATTGCGGCAGGCCTCGGTGAACTCACGGGCGAGCGACATGAAGTCGTCGGCGTACTCGGGCTTGACGTCCCACTTCACGGTGATGGTGATCATGTCCACCAGCCTGCCAGATGGTGGGAAATCGTTCAGTCGCAGCCGTTGGGGCCACAGGCCGGCCCGGACGTTCCAGTCCCGTCGAGGCCCGGCACCGACAGCGGCTGGACCTGCGGGTGCAGCTCTCTCCAGGCCTGGCTGAGTGCCTGCTCGAGGGCCTCGGCCGGCTGGGCGCCGGAGATGCCGTACTTGTTGGCCAGCACGAAGAAGGGCACGCCCTGGATGCCGAGGTGGCCGGC
>NZ_JBHWOO010000153.1:0-15963 GCF_043424415.1 Luteococcus sp.
GCTCTGCCCGGGGTCGCGAGCTGCATCGCTGGGGTTCAGCCGATCGCCTTCTGCGGCATCGCGGCCAGGATCGCCTGGACCGTCGCCTTGGCGTCGCCGAAGCACATCGAGGTGTTCTCACGGAAGAAGAGCGGGTTCTGCACACCGGCATAGCCCGCGCTCATCGAGCGCTTGAAGACGACCACCTTGCGCGCATCCCAGACCGTCAGCACCGGCATGCCCGAGATCGGAGACCCGGGCTCGGTCGCGGCCGGGTTGACGGTGTCATTGGCGCCGATCACCAGCACCACGTCGGTGTCGGCGAAGTCGTCGTTGATCTCGTCCATCTCGAGCACGATGTCGTAGGGCACGTGGGCCTCGGCCAGCAGCACGTTCATGTGGCCGGGCAGGCGTCCCGCGACCGGATGGATGGCGAAACGCACTTGGGTGCCGTTGGCCTCCATCGCCTTGGTGAGCTCGGCAACCGGGTACTGCGCCTGGGCCACTGCCATGCCGTAGCCGGGGGCGATGATGACGCTCTTCGCCTCGGCCAGCGCCTCGGCGACCTCCTGCGCGCTCATCTCGGTGTGCTCGCCCTCCACGGCCGGCCCCACGGCAGCCTGGTCGCCGAAGCCGCCCAGGATCACCGAGATGAAGGAGCGGTTCATCGCCTTGCACATGATGTAGCTCAGGATCGCGCCCGAGGCACCCACCAGGGCACCGGTGATGATCAGCACGTTCATGTTCAGCATGAAGCCGCTGAAGGCCGCAGCCCAACCGGAGTAGGAGTTCAGCATCGAGATGACCACCGGCATGTCGGCGCCGCCGATCGAGGCCACCAGGTGGATGCCCAGCAGCAGCGAGATGACCGTGATCAGCACCAGCCACAGCACCGACGGTGCCTGCACGAAGACCACCGTCAGCACGATGATCGCCACCAGGGCGGCCAGGTTCAGCCAGTTGCGCCCCGGCAGCGCCAGCGGCTTGGAGGCGATCTTGCCGTTCAGCTTGCCCCAGGCGACGATCGAACCGGTGAAGGTGACAGCACCGATGAAGATGCCCAGCGCCACCTCGGTGAGGTGGAAGGAGTTGGCGTGCGGGGCGTCCAGGTAGGAGTTGAAGCCCACCAGCACCGCAGCGGCACCGACGAAGGAGTGCAGCAGGGCGATCAGCTCGGGCATCCCGGTCATCTCGACCTTGAGCGCCTTGCGCACGCCGATCACGCCGCCGAGGCCGACGGCCACCACCAGCAGCAGCACGGCCACCAGGTCGGCGCCGTCACCGGAGATGTCGGTCCAGCCCATCGCGAAGTTGGTGGCCACCAGGGCCAGGATCATGCCGAGCACGCCGAAGGCATTGCCCCGCTTGGCCGTCTCGTGCTTGCTCAGTCCCTGCAGGGCGAGGATGAACAGCACGCCAGAGACCACATAGGTGGCGGTGACGAAGTTGTGCAGCATCTCAGGCATCCTTCCGGAACATCTGCAGCATGCGGTGGGTGACGGTGAAGCCGCCGAAGATGTTGATGCTGGCGATCAGCACGGCGATGAAGCTCAGAATCTTCACCGCCCAGTTGTCGCTGCCCAGCTGGGTGATGGCGCCCACCACGATGATGCCGCTGACCGCATTGGTCACGCTCATCAGCGGCGTGTGCAGGGCGTGGGTGACATTCCAGACCACGTAGTAGCCGACCACCACGGCCAGCGCGAAGATGCCGAAGAGCTCCACGAAGCCCGCAGGAGCGAAGGACAGCAGCGCGATCAGCACCACCGAGGCCAGACCGACGCTCACCACCGGCTGCCACCACGGCTTCGGAGGTTTCGGGGCGGCGACCGCGACGGGGGCCTCGGCCTTCGCCTCGGGTGCTGGGGCGGGTGCCGCGGAGACCTGGATCGGCGGCGGCGGGAAGGTGACCTCGCCGTTGAGGACCGTCGTCATGGTGCGCACGACCTCGTCGTCGAAGTCGATCACCATCTGCCCGTCCTTGCCGGGCGTCATCAGCTTCAGTGCATTGACCAGGTTCTGGCCGTAGAGCTGGCTGGACTGGCCGGGCAGGCGGCTGGCCAGGTCGGTGTAGCCGATGATCGTGACCCCGTTGTCGGTCACATAGGACTCGCCGGGGCGGGTCAGTTCGCAGTTGCCGCCGCCCAGCGCGGCCAGGTCGACGATGACCGAGCCGTCCTTCATGGTGGCCACCATCTCGGCGGTGATCAGCTTGGGCGAGGGACGGCCGGGGATGGCGGCGGTGGTGATGATGATGTCGCAGTCCTTGCACTGCTCGGCATAGAGCTCGGCGGCGCGGGCGTTGTAGTCGTCGCCCACCTCCTTCGCATAGCCGTCGGTGCTCACCTCCTGCGAGGCGCCGCGCACGTGCAGGAAGGTGGCACCCATGCTCTCCACCTGCTCGGCCGTCTCGGGCCGCACGTCGGTGGCCCGCACGATGGCCCCCATCGAGTTGGCGGCGCCGATCGCAGCCAGGCCGGCCACACCGGTGCCGCAGACCAGCACCTTCGCGGGAGGCACCTTGCCGGCGGCCGTCACCTGGCCGGTGAAGAAGCGGCCGAAGGCGTGCGAGGCCTCGACGACCGCGCGGTAGCCGGAGATGTTGGCCATCGAGCTCAGCGCGTCCAGGCTCTGCGCGCGGCTGGTGCGCGGCACCATGTCCATGCTCATCGCCGTGATGCCCTGGCGGGCCAGGCGCTCGGTGAGCTCGGGATTCTGGCGCGGGGCCAGGAAGGTGATCAGGACGGCCCCGGGGCGCATCATCGACAGCTGGGACTCGTCCGGCTCGTTCACGCCCAGGACGATGTCGCTGGTCCACACCGCCGACGCGTCCTCCACCGCTGCCCCGGCGGCGGCGAAGGCCTCGTCGGTGGCGCTGGAGGCACTGCCCGCCCCGTGCTCGACCACGACGTCGTAGCCCAAGTCACGCAGCGCGGTGACGGTCTTCGGAGTGGCAGCCGCGCGGTTCTCCCCGGGCCGGGACTCTCGTGGGACACCAATTCGCATGGCCCGAATCTAACGGTCGGCTCCGTACGAACCTCAGGCGGGGTACTGGAAACCTGTCAGTCGCCGTGCGGCTTCGGCGATCACTGACTCGTCCTTGCACTGCGCGAAGCGGATCCAGGAGCGGCCCGTGGCCGCCGTGGGATGGCAGAAGGCGCTGTACGGGATGCCCACCACCCCGGGGTCGACGGCCATCGCGCGCACTGCCGCTGCCGCGTCGTCGATGCCCAGCGGCGCAGCGTCGGCGAGCGTGAAGTAGCCGGCATCGGGGCTCATCACGTCGAAGCCTGCCGCGCGCAGCGAGTCACCCAGCAGCGCTCGACGATCCCGGAGCCGCTCGCGGGCGGCCTCGAAGAAGCCGTCACCGAGTCCCAGACCGACGGCCACCGCATGCTGGAAGGGGGTTCCGGTGGCGAAGGTGAGCCACTGCTTCACGCCCAGCACCCGATCCACCAGCTCCCCAGGGCCGCTGACCCAGCCCACCTTCCAGCCGGTGACGTTGAAGGTCTTGCCCGCCGAACTGATCGTCAGGGTCCGCTCGAAGCCACCCGGCAGGCTGGCGACGGGGATGTGCGGGGCGTGGAAGCACAGGTGCTCGTAGACCTCGTCGGTAACGATCGTCGCCCCCACCCCGGCCGCGGCCGCGATGACCGCCTCCAACTCCGAGCGGCTGAACTGGTGCCCACTGGGATTGTTCGGATTGTTGAGCACCACCACGCGGGTGCGGGGCGTCACCGCCGCCGCCAGGGCGTCGAGATCCAGCGCGAAGCGGTCACCGTCGCGCACCAGCGGCACCGTGACGTGCCGGGCACCGACCATCGCCAGCACCGCGGCATAGGCGTCGTAGAAGGGCTCGACGGTGACCACCTCGGCGCCCGGGCCGGCCAGCGCCATCAGGCTCGCGGCCAGCGCCTCGGTGGCCCCGGTGGTCACCAGCACCTGCCGCTCGGGGTCGAGCGCGATGCCCCGGAAGCGCTGCTGGTGCCGGACGATCGCCTCCCGCAGCACCGGCACACCACGGCCCGGCGGGTACTGGTTGAGGCCCTCGGCGATCGCCGCTGTCGCCGCCTCCAGCACCTCGGCGGGGGCATCGTCGTCGGGGAAGCCCTGGCCCAGGTTCACCGCGCCGGTCTGCAGCGCCAGGGCGCTCATCTCGGCGAAGATCGAGACCTCAGCCATGCGTCCATCCGGCCAGGCGCGGCATCTCCAGCGCACCGCGCGGGGCGGCCAGTCCCAGCCGCTGGGCCAGCTGGGTGAGCATCAGCTCCGGCGTCCACGAGTCCGCCACCCCGACGGTCATGGCGCCCGCGGCCGTCGGCTGCTCGCTCGACTCGGCCGGACGGAAACGCTCCAGCATGCCCAGGGCGGGCAGGTACTTCAGCTGCACCTTGTCGCGCGTGAGCCCCGCCTTGTCACAGGCCCGCTCGACGGCCACCTCCATGCCGCCCAGGTGGTCCACCAGGCCACGGGACTGGGCATCACGACCGGTCCACACCCGCCCCCGCGCCAGCGGCTCCAGCTCGTCGTGGGCCATGCCCCGGTCGGCGGCGGCCTTGTGGGTGAAGTCGGCATAGATACGGTCCAGCCACCAGTTCAGCCGGTCCCACTGCTCGGGGCTGAAGTGGCTGTCGCTGGCCAGCATGTCGGCATTCGCGCCACTGGTCACCGCCTCGTGCACCAGGCCGAGCTTGTCGTACAGCCCGGTGGTGACCATCTTTCCGGCCAGCACCCCGATCGATCCGGTCAGCGTCGCCGGGAGCGCCACGACCTCGTCGGCGGCCATCGCGACGAAGTAGCCGCCCGAGGCAGCGTAGGTGCCCATCTGGGCGATCACAGGCCGGCCCGACTCGCGCACCTGGTGCACGGCGCGCCAGATCTGGTCGGAGGCCACCGCAGATCCACCGGGCGAGTCGACCTGCAGCACGACGGCCTTCACCTTCTCGTCACGGGCCGCCGCACGCAGCTGCTCACAGACCACGTCGGCGCCCGACTCGGGATCGCCCATCCCGCCGGGACGGCCGCGTCCCGTCACGATCCCGCCGCGCACCGACACCACGGCGATCGCGGGCTGACGTCGCTCGACGACCTCCTTGACCGCCTGCCCGGCCGGGTTGCCGGGATGCCAGCGGTGCACATAACGCAAGCTGTCCGCGTCGAGCTCGCGCCCCTCGGGCGCCCAGGAGTCGAAGACGTGGGCCAGCGCCTCGTCGCGGTAGCCGACCGAGTCCACCAGGCCCAGGTCCTTGGCGTGCTCGGGCGTCAGCGGGGAGTCGTTGACGGCATCCCAGACCACCTGCTGGTCGAGGCCGCGACGCTCCGCGACCCGCTCGACGAAGTCGCCCACCAGGGAATTGGCCAGCTCCTGGGTCATCTCACGATTGGCGGGGGTGACCTCGTCGGCAGCCAACCGGTCGGCCGCCGTCTTGTACTCGTGCCGCTGGCCCATCTGGGGCTCGACGCCCACCTTGGCCAGCATCCCCTTGGCCAGGGTGATGCCCAGGTGCACGCCGCCGATGGCAACCTGCCCCGACGGCTGCACCCAGACCTCGCGGCAGGAGCAGGCCAACAGGTAACTGGCCAGGTCATGGGCCATCTCACCCAGGGTCGGGGCGAAGGCGAGGGTGGGCTTGTGCTCGCCGAAACGGGCGACGGACTCGGCCAGCTCCTGGGCCTGCGCCAGAGTCAGGGGTGCGGTCCCGGCGTGCAGGACCAGGCCGGCAACGTGCTCGTCGCGGGCCGCCTCGCGCAGCTTCTCCCGCAGGGCGCGCAGCGTGGGGGCATTCATGGCCCGCACCGCGGCCAGCGGATTGGCCGGCTGCGCGGTGACCAGGCCGCGGCCCAGGTCGATCTCCAGCACCACCATCGGGGACTGGGCACGGCCTGCCAGAGGGGTGTGGGCGAGGACACGGCTGATCATCGTCGAGGAGAGGTCCATGGACACCAATCTTGGCACGCGGCGCAAGGCATCCGGTTCGCTATCGTCGACCCATGCCCCTGCCCCAGCGATCCCTGCTCGTCGCCGCCACCGCGCTGTGCTGCGTCGTGGGCGCCTGCGGCGGGCAGCCAGCCACCCCCGCTGCCCCACCCGTGGTGCAGGAGGCAGCTGAGAGGGCGAAGAGCTCGAGTGCATCGGCGAGCACCGCCGCCAGCCCCACGCCCTCCGCCACCCCCGCGTCGCCGGCCACGGCCTCGCGGGTCTCGGACGGCGACCTGCTGCTCGCCTTCGCCGGCGACGCCAATGCCTTCAAGGCCGCCGGCGACTCCACTCGCCTGGGGCTCGGCGACGCGGGCCGCCTGCTGGCTGCCGCTGACTGGTCCATGGTCAACCTCGAGACGGCCCTGGCCGACGACGAGTCCGGGCTGTCCAAGCAGCCGAAGCTCTACACCTTCCTCACCGGCCGGGCCTTCCCCGAGATGCTGCAGCGCGAGGGCGTCGACGTCGTCAGCCTCGCCAACAACCACGCCATGGACTACGGCGTCGAGGGAATGGAACGCACCTTGGCGATCCGTGACGCGTCCACGCTGCCGATGGTTGGTGTCGGCAGGACCCGGCAGGAGGCCTTCAGTCCGTGGAGGGGCGCGGTGCGCGGACGGCCCGTCGTCGCCCTGGCCGGCAATGACATCCTCGAGTCGAACATGGACTGGCGCCCCCGTGACGGCCGGCCCGGGGTGGCGATGGTCAAGACCGAGGAGGGCTTCGACGCGCTGGTGGAGGCGGTCCGTGCAGCTAGGGAGGACGATCCCGAGGGCGTGGTGGTGGTCTTCATGCACTGGGGCATCGACTACCAGGTGTGCACCACCCGCCGCCAGGAGTCGATGGCCGAACGGCTCGCCTCGGCCGGCGCAACCATCGTCGTCGGCACCCACGCCCATCGGGTGCAGCGGGCCGAGACGATCGGCTCCACCCTGGTGGCCTACGGTCTGGGCAACTTCAACTTCTACTCCGATCGGGTCTCCACTCGCGAGACCGGCGTCCTCACGGTGCGGGTGCCCACCTCCGGTACCCCGAGCGCCGAGTGGGCGCCGGGCCGGATCGTCGGCGGCCGACCCGAGATGCTCACCGGCGCCGAGGCGGCCGAGGCTCGCACGCGCTGGACCACCCTGCCGGGCGGCTGCTGATGCCCCGCTCCCCGCTGCCCTTGCGCAATGGCCTCAACTCCGCCTGGGTGGGCACCCCTCGCGAGCACTCCTGGGCGACCATGCGCGACTTCCTGGTGTGGAAGATCCCGCAGCTGTCCCCCGAGCGGATCGATGAGATGTTCGCGGAACAACGCTTCGTGGACGAGAAGGGCGTCCCGGTGCCGATCGACGCCCCCTATGCCCACCACCGCTTCATCTTCTTCCACCGTGACCTGCCCGATGAGGCCCCGCCGCCCGGCGAGCTGCAGGTGATCCACCAGGACGACCGGCTGGTGGTGCTGGACAAGCCGCACTTCACCGCCACCATCCCGCGCGGGCGCCACATCATCCACTCCGCCACGGTGCAGGGTCGCAACCTGCTGGGACTGCCGGAGCTCTCCCCCGCCCACCGGCTCGACCGGCTCACCGCCGGGGTGCTGCTGTGCACCACGCACCGGGAGTACCGCCGCCCCTACCAGATGCTCTTCGACCAGCGCCTGCCCTCCAAGACCTATGAAGCCGTGGGGCGCTTCCGCGAGGACCTGGACTTTCCGCTGGACCTGTCGAGCCACATGCTCAAGCGACGCGGCTCGATCATCGCCGAGGAAGTGGCCGGGGCCGAGCCCAATGCCCACACCCTGATCGAGCTGATCGACCATCGCGAACACCCCCAGCACGGGCCGATCGCCCGCTACCGGGTGAGCCCGCGTACCGGCAAGACGCACCAGATCCGGCTGCACATGAGCTCGGCGGGGATCCCGATCATCAACGACCCGCTCTACCCCGAGCTGCTCGACCAGTCCCTGGAGGACTTCTCCCGCCCCCTGCAGCTGCTGGCCCGCGAACTGCGCTTCACCGACCCGATCGACGGCACCGAACGGGTCTTCACAAGCTCTCGACAGCTCGAGGCCTGGGCCTGAGGGGCAGTGCAGCCGCAATTGGGCCGCGCGCAGCAGCAAATGCAGCAAATACGGCGGCGAAGGACATGTGAACGTGTCGTGCGCCGCCCGTGCGGCAATCTCGGCGGCCAACTGCTCCTGAGTGACTGTCCACAGATTTCCCAGTGCCCCTGCCCATAGCGGGAGTGAGCGTCCAATCATCGCTGCATGCGACTACGTGACCAGGAGCTCAAGGAACAGTTGGGGGTGGTGAGCCGCACGGCCCTGCTCCGGTGGGGCAATGCCGAGCACACCATCCGACGAGAACTCTCCCGGGGAGGCCTGCTCTGGCTGCGGCCCGGCTGGTACGCCCTGCCCGGGGCCGACCCTCATGCCCAGACCGCCGTGCGGGAAGGGGGCAGCCTCAGTTGTGTGTCCGTGCTGAGGCGACACGGGGTCTGGACCCTCGACCCCCGCGAGCACCTGCGGCCCGGACCGCGCGCCCATCCCCGTCCGGGCGCCGGATGGAAGACCTGCCCGAGGTTGCGGTCCGAGGGGACGCCCCGTCAGGCGGTGGACGACCTCGACACCGCCCTGCGCTGCGCCGCACGTTGCCTGGACGACGAGGAACTCCTGGTGGTGTTGGACTCGGTGCGCAACCTCGGGCTGCGGAGCCTGACCGAGCTGGAGACACTGCTGGCCAGCCAGCCGCGCCGGGTTCAAAGGGTGCTCGCGCGCAGTGACCTGGCCGAGTCCGGCACCGAGACGCTGGTCCGCAGCCGGCTGCGAGCTCGTAGGGTGCCGGTGCGAAGCCAAGTGGTCATCCGCGGGGTTGGGCGGGTGGACCTGCTGGTCGGTCGCTGCCTGGTGATCGAGGTGGACAGCATCCAGCACCACACGAGCCTGCGGGCCTACGAGGCCGACCGGGAGCGCGATCGTCACCTGCGGGCGCTGGGCTACACCCCGATTCGGCTCACCTACCGCCAGGTGGTGCAGGACTGGCCCGCCGTGGAGGCGGACATCCTCGCGATGGTGGCCCGAAGGCTCCACCGGCGGGGCCTGCCGGCGGCTGCATGAGACCGCGATTGCAGCACATACGGCGGCGAAGGACAGGTGAACGTGTCGTGCGCCGCCGGTGCTGCAATCCCGGCGCACCGCCGGTCAGTGAACGGCTCAGTGGACCCCGCCCTCGGCAGAGCTCGTGGCGGCGCGGACCTCGTCGGTGGTCCACACGTCGAAGCGCCAGCGCCTGCCACGGCCCCAACCCCTGCGCAACCGGACCCGGACGCCGCGGTGAACCATGAACCAGACGGTGACGCCCACGAAGGTCAGCCCGGTGGCCAAAGAGCCGGCCCAGATGGTCCAGCGTGGGCCGAAGACGTCACCGATCCAGCCGACCAGCGGGGCACCCAAGGGGGTCCCGCCCATGAAGATGGCCATGTACAGCGCCATCACCCGGCCGCGGACCTCGGGGTGGCTGGCCAGCTGCACCGAGGCATTCGCGCAGGTCATCATCGTCAGCGCGCACAGCCCGGTGGGCACCAGCAGCAGGGCGAAGGCGGTGTAGCTGGGTGCCGCGCCGAGCAGGGCGGTGCACACAGCGAAGCCACCCAGCGAGGCGAGCAGGATCCGCACCCGGGGGCGCTCCCGGCGGGCGGCGACCAGGGCCGCGGCCAAGGTGCCGATGGCCATGATGGAGCCGAGCAGGCCATACTCCCCCGCGCCCTTGCCGAAGACCTTGGTGGCCATCAGGGCATTGGTGATCTGGAAGTTCATGCCGAAGGTTCCCAGCACGAAGACCATCAGCATCACCACCATGATGTCTGGGCGCCGCCAGACATAGCGCAGCCCCTCGCGCACTGCCCCCTTGCCGTTCTTGCGCAGCGGCGCGGGGGTGAGCAGTTCGGGCTTCATCAGCGCCAGAGAGAGCAACACCGCCCCGAAACTGGCAGCGTTCAGTGCCATTGCGGGGGCCACTCCCCAGGCGGCGATCATCAGTCCGGCCAGGCCGGGGCCGAGCAGGCGGGCGCTGTTGAAGGAGGCGGAATTGAGCCCCACCGCATTGGAGACCAGGTTCAGCGGCACCATCTCGCTGACGAAGGCCTGGCGGGTCGGGTTGTCGAAGGCGGTGACGACACCGGTGAGGAAGGCGAGCACGAAGACGTGCCACAGCTCGACCGAACCGGTGACGACCAGCAGGAACATGGCCAGGGCATTGAACCCGAGCAGGGCCTGGCTGACCATGAGGATGCGTCGCTTGGGAAAGCGGTCGGCGATGGACCCCGCGTACGGCGCCAGGAAGGGGATGGGCAGGAACTGCAGCCCCGTCACCAGGCCGAGTGCGGAGCTGGAGTGGTCGGTGAGGATGGTGAGCACCAGCCAGTCCTGGGCGACGCGGTACATCCAGGTGCCGACATTGCTGACGATCGCGCCGGTGAAGAAGATCCGGTAGTTGGGCACTGCGAGGCTGGCGAAGGTGCTGCGTCGGGCAGTGGCCTCACTCATGGGCGGCCACCTCCAGGAGCAGGTCGGCGGCGCGGCGCAGCAGGGCGAGGTCGTCGGCGTCGAGGCCTTGGAGGTGCTGCATCATCCAGCTGTCGCGCTCGGCGAGGGTCTCGGTGACGACGCGCTGCCCGGCGGGGGTGATGGAGACCAGCACCTGGCGACGGTCGTCGGGGTGGGGCTCGCGGCTGACAAGACCGGCGTCGACGAGTCCGGTGACGGTGCGGGTCATCGACGGGGTGCTGACGCGCTCGCGCTCGGCGAGGGCGGTGGGCGTCAGGGGGGTCTTGGACACGCGGACCAGGACGCTGAACTGGTGCGGTGCCACCTGCTGCGTGCCCTCGAAGCGGACGCGGCGGGCGATCCGCTGGCAGGCCAGGCGCAGGTCGTTGGCAAGGTCGGGAAGAAGTGGTTCTGTCATCAACAATTAGCCTAGCTCGTTAGCTGGGCTAATCAAATGCTTCCTCAGGCGCCGGCCGGGGAGCGTCGCGCCGTCAGCACCGCACCCGTCAGATAGGCCAGACACCCGATCCAGACCAGCACCATCCCGATCCAGTAGCCGGTGCCCACCCGCTGGCCGAAGACGATCAGGCCGAGCAGCAGCTGGATCGTCGGCGAGCAGTACTGGATGATCCCCAGGGTGCTCAGCGGGATGCCGGGGGCAGCGACGGCGAAGAGCCACAGCGGCACGGCCGTCAGCACCCCGGCCACCACCAGCAGCAGCGAGACCCGCGCATTGACACCCAGCTGCCCCTGCCCACGCGCCGAGAGCCAGGCCAGCCAGCCCAGCGCCAGCGGAGAGAGCACCGCCGACTCCACGGCAAGCCCCTGCAGCGCCCCCAGCCGGGCCCTCTTCTTCATCGCCCCGTAGAGGCCGAAGCTGAAGGCCAGCAGCAGCGAGACCCACAGCGTGCGCCAGTTGCCCGAGGCGATCACCACCACGCCGAGGCCGGCGAGCAGGCAGCCGACCTGGCCGTAGCGTCCCATCCGCTCCCCGAAGAGCACCATGCCCAGGGCGATGCTGACCAGCGGGTTGATGAAGTAGCCGAGCGAGGCCTCGACGACGTGGTTGGAGTTCACCGCCCAGATGTAGGTGCACCAGTTGATGCCGATCAGCACCGAGGCCGCCAGCATCCAGGGCCACACATCTGGCCGCAGCGCCGTGCGGACCCATCCCCAGCCCTTGCGCTGCAGCACCAGGACCGCCAGCACGAAGATCAGGCTGAAGATGATGCGTCCCGAGAGGATCTCGAGGGCCCCGGCGGGCTTGAGCAGCGGCCAGAAGAGCGGGAAGGCGCCCCAGATGAGGTAGCAGCCGAGGCCGGCGAGCACCGAGCTGCCGTCGTGGGTGGGACCTGCTGCCTGTGCTGGTGTCTGCGTCATCAATCTCCTTCGTCGCGGCCATCCTCGCACCACCGGGTCTGCGGCACCCCGCGACGATGGGAGGATGGACCCATGTCTTCCACGAGCCCCTTCGCCGCCGTCGTCTTCGACCTGGACGGCACCCTGACCGACACCGAGCACGTCTGGGAACAGGTGCGCCGCCGGCTGGCCGCCGAGGACGGCGTCGACTACCCCGAGGATGCCACCCCGGCGATGATGGGGATGTCGACGGCCGAGTGGAGCGCCTACATGGCCGAGACGGTGGGGCTCAAGGGCACCGCCGAGAACGCCGCCCGTCGCGTCATCCAGGGCATGGTCGACCACTACGGAGAGGGCGTCACCATCCTGCCCGGCGCCCGCAAGGCCGTCGCCCGGATGGCGGCGCTGGGGCCGGTGGGGATCGCCTCATCTTCTCCGCTGGTGCTGATCGAGAAGGCCATCGAGGTGCTGGGCATCACAGACCTGGTCAGCGCCCACGTCTCCACCGAACAGGTGGAGCGCGGCAAGCCCGCCCCCGACGGCTACCTGCGCTGCGCCGAATTGCTGGGCGCAGACCCCACCGAGTGCGTTGCGGTGGAGGATTCCACCAATGGCGCCGTCTCGGCACTCGACGCGGGCATGGCGACGATCGTCGTGCCGCCGGCCTTCCACCCGCCGTCGGCAGACGTGCTGGCGCGCTGCACCGTCATCGACAGCCTGGACGGGCTGACTGTCGAGCTGTTGGAGCGGATGGCGGGCTGACCCGCTTCAGCCCAGGATCGCGGCCATGTCGTCCTCGAAGACCCCGATGGCATCGGTGGTGAGCTGGTCGGCGAAGACGTCGGCGATCACGGCCGGCGGAAGGGTGAAGACCCGCACGCCGGCGCGCACCAGCTCCACCACCTGCTCCGCGCTCTTGACCGAGGCCGCCATCACCAGGGGGCCGGAGCCGTCCTGCGGCACGGCCTCGGTCATGGTGCGGATGTGCTCCAGCGCATCGCGCCCGGCCACCTGCATCCGGTTGAAGTAGGGCGCCAGGTAGCGCACCCCCAGGGCGGAGGCGACGACCATCTGCTGCGCCGAGTAGACGGCGGTCATCAGCACGGGGACCTGCTGGGCGTGCAGGCGGGTGATGACCGCGGCGCCGATGGGGCTGACCGGCACCTTGATCGTCGCGCCGGGGGCGAGCTCGCGCAACCGCATGGCAGAGGCGTACTGCTCCTCGACGGTCGATCCCCACAGCTGGAAGCAGACCTCGCGCTGGCCCTCCCCCGTCGCCCCCTCCCCCTCCGCCCAATGGGCGATCTCGGGGAGGTCCGCCAGGCCCAGACCGGCACGTCGCAGCAGGGTCGGGTTGGTGGTCACGCCGCTGGCCACGCCGGTGCGCAGCCAGGGTTCCGCCTCGGCACGGACTGCCGAGTCGACGAGGATGCGGATCGGGATCGGGTTGGCATTCATGGTTCTCCTGTTCCCTGCGGCTCAGCGCAGCATCGTCTGGCCACCCGTGACGGGGATGGCCTGTCCGGTCTCGTACTGCTGTTCGACGCAATAGGTGATCGCGCGGACCACGTCCTGGGGCTGGCATCCCCTGCCCAGTGGCACCTGGGCCTCGTAGTGGGCGCGGACGTCGTCGACGCTCCGGGCGCCGGGGACCTTCCCGGCCTCGAGGTACTGGCACAGCAGGCCCTTGTCGGGATCGGTCCACAGGGGTCCGTCGAGGAAGTTTCCGGGGCACACGGCGTTGACCTTGATGCCCTGGGAGGCCAGCTCCAGTGCGAAGGACTGCACCAGGCCGATCCCGCCGAACTTGCTGCCGGCATAGGCCGAGTTGCGGCTGGACCCGTTCAGGCCCGACTTGGAGTTCACCTCGACGATGTCGAACAGGTGCTGCGGCGCAGCCCGGTGCTGCAATGCCATCACGGGCGCGACGGCGCGGGCTCCGAGGAAGAAGCCGTGGTAGTTGACGCGGGTCACCAGGTCGAAGTCCTCCGGGCTGAGCTGGGCCAGTGACCCGGCGCGCACGATCCCGGCATTGGCGACGAACAGGTCGATGCCTCCGAAGTGGCGCACCACCTCGGCGATGGCCTGCCCGGTGGAGTCGGGGTCGCTGACGTCGATGGCGACGGCCAGCGTCCGCACGTCGGGGTGCTGCTGGGCGATGTCCTCGGCGGCCCGACGGGCCCCGGCGTGGTTCACGTCGGCCAGCACGACCTGGGCTCCGTGCGTCGCGAGCCCTCCGGCGATGCCGCGGCCGAAGCCCTGGGCGGCGCCGGTGACCATGGCCACCCGGCCCGCCAGGCGCCCCGTGCCGCTGGTGGGTTCGACCACGAGGTGGCCCTCGCGCAGCGCAATGCTGCCCGGCACGCGGCGCCCGGTCCGGTGACCTGCCAGGTCGGCCCGCAATCCTTCAAGGTCATGGCTGTCGAGCAGCTCGGGTGATGGCCGCCAGGCGTCGCCTGCTGCAGTCGTCGGCACCCACCTGAGCCTCGGCAGGCCGGCGTCGTCGGCCAGCAGTCCCCTGAGCAGGGGTGCCACGGTCCAGTCGGCCTGTTTCACCTGGCCGATCGGGTCTGATTCGTGGCCCATGGTCTTCTCCTTCCTGCTCACCCACGGAGGGTGAGAAGGGACCGCTCCGGTGGGAGTGGCTCCACCGGAGCAGTCCGGTTCGTGCATTCAGTACGCGGTGGTCACTGCTCGATGCCGAGCACCGAACCGACGGCCACCTCGGGGCTGCCGTCCTCGCAGAGGATGTGGATGGCGCCCGAGAGGCTGGCCTCGGAGCCACCGTCGACGTTGACCGTCAGGTGGCCGAGGCCGTTGAGGTTCTTCTGCGCGGCCTCCCCGACGGCGGTGATCGGGAAGCGCTTGCCGTCGACGGTGAAGTACTGCCCGACGGCCAGGTCGGCGCTGGTCTGCTCCATGTCGATGATGAAGCAGTAGTCCTTGAGCGCCTCGGGGGCGCCCTCGCCGAAGGTGACGAACAGGCCGTCGGAGATGAAGGCGGCTGCCTGTGCTCCGGCCTCGCGGACGGTGGTGCGGTAGATCTCGGTCATGTCAGGCTCCAGTGATTGGTGCGTGCGTCAGGAATAGAGGCCGATGCTGGCCAGCCAGGCGATACCCACACGGGGCACGCCATTGAGGAATCGGGAGTAGAGGACGGCCGGGACGCCGACCTCGACGGTCTCCGGCTCGGCCTCGGCAAGCCCCAGGCCCACAGGGATGAAGTCGCAGGCATTCTGCGTGTTGATCGCGAACAGGGCGGGCAGCGCCAGGTGGGGGGCGACGTTGCCCTTGCCGATCTCGACACCGATCAGGGTACCGATGATCTGGCCGATCACGGCTCCCGGACCGAGCAGCGGCGACAGGAAGGGGATCGAGCAGATGAAGCCAAGCAGCATCAGGCCCCAGCCGGAACCGGCCAGCGGCGTCAGGAAGCTGGTGAACCACTTGCCGAAGCCCGAGGCGTTGATGATACCGATCAACATCGAGATGAAGGCCATGAAGGGCAGGATCGTGTTGATCATGGTCTGGATGGCATCGCGGCCAGCCTGGTAGAAGATGGCGACGACCTTGCCGGCACCCAGGCCGATCTTCATCATCAGGCCCTGCTTCTTCTGCTCGGCAAGGGTCTCGGAGACCTTCTTGTCGGCGGTGAAGCGCGGCGTGCCGCCGGGCCGTGCGGCCCCCGGCTCGGCCCCGGCCGAGGCGGTCGCTGCATCGACAGCGGCGACCTCACCATCGGTGGCCGTGGCGGCCGCGGACTCTGCCCCGTCGGCCAGGCGCACCTGTGCGGGACCGACGGCGGACACGTAGATGCCCTCGTGGATGAACTGTGCCAGCGGGCCGGTCTTTCCGGTGTTGATGATGTTGATGGTGGGGATGTTCTTCTTCGGGTAGATGCCGCAGCGCAGCGTCCCACCGCAGTCGATGACCACCATGGCGATCTGGTCGTCGGGCACCGAGGTCTGGAAGCCGTTGACGGCCTCCGCGCCGGTCAGCTCGACAAGGGTGTCCACGACGGCCGGCTTGGAGCCGCCACCGACGATGTAGACGATCTTGTTCTTCTCGGGGGTCGGGGTGATGGTCAACGGACCACCATAGCCACCCTGGCCCTTCTCGA
>NZ_JBHWOO010000154.1:0-6630 GCF_043424415.1 Luteococcus sp.
TGGGGCAGCCAGTGGCGATGCCTGCACTGGTGGGCATCGAGATGTGGGAGCGGTTCAGCTTCTACGGCATGCAGGCCATCATGGTCTTCTTCCTCTACCACCAGGCCAGCGACGGCGGACTGGGCCTCGACCGCGCCCAGGCCACCGCCCTGATGGGCGCCTACGGCGGGGCCGTCTACCTGTGCACCATTGCCGGTGGCTGGGTGGCCGACCGCGTGATGGGCGCCGAACGCACCCTGCTGGCCGGGGCACTGTGCCTGGTCGCAGGACACCTGGCCCTGTCCGTCCTGGACGGAGGGCGCGGCGTGGCGACCGGCATGGCGCTGGTGGCCGTCGGGTCGGGGGCGCTGAAGACGGCCGCGATCACCGTGCTCGGCCACGTCTACCCCCGCGAGGACGAGGCCCGACGCGACACCGGCTTCCAGTTCTTCTACCTGGGCATCAACATCGGCGCCCTGCTCGGTCCGCTGCTCACCGGCTGGCTGGCCGCCCGCCACGGCTACCACGTCGGCTTCGGTGCCGCGGCCGCCCTGATGGTGCTCGGCCTGGCCCACTACCTGCTGCTGCGGCCCCGGCTGCTGGCCAGCCTGGAGCCGTCGGTGCGCACCGCGGTGCAGCGCCCCGACAGCCCACTGCCGCGTCGCCGGGCCGCCGCCACCGTCGCCCTCGCACTGGCCTTCGTCGCCCTGCTGGTGCTGGCCGTGGCCACCGGCCGACTGCCGTTGGGCAGCCTGGCCACGCTCCTGCTCGCGCTCACCGCGGGCGCCGCCGTCGCGCTCTTCCTGCGGATCTTCACCTCGCCGCGGGTCAGCGCACCGGAGCGGCGCCGGGCCGCTGCCTTCATCCCGCTCTTCCTGGCATCAAGCGCCTTCTGGTCGGTGCTCAACCAGACCTATGGCGTCTTCGCCGTCTACTCCGATGTGCGGCTGGACCGCCACGTCGGCGGCTTCGAGATGCCCGCCGCCTGGACGCAGTCCTTCAACCCGGCCTACATCCTGCTGCTCTCGGCGCCGATGGCGATGGTGTGGACGCGCCTTGGGCAGCGCAGCCCCGGCTCGGCCACCAAGATGTCGCTCGGGGTGTCGATCTCGGGCTGCGGGATGCTCTGCCTGCTGCCCTTCACCGGCGGCGGCGCGGGGTCGATCCCGGTGCTGGCGCTGGCCCTGGCGGTACTGGTGATCACCCTGGGCGAGCTGCTGGTGGGCCCGGTGGGCATGTCGGCCACCGCCTCCCACGCCCCGACGGCCTTCCGCGCCCGCTTCTCGGCGCTCTACTTCCTGTCCATGGCGCTGGGCACCTCGTTGGCCGGCGTGCTGAGCCGCTGGTACGACCCGGAGCAGGCGGCGGTCGAGGCACGCTACTTCCTGGCCTGCGGCCTGGGCGCGGTGGGCATCGGCCTGGCGACGGCCGTGCTCACCCGCATCCTTGCCCGGCCCCGGCAGACGCCCTCGTCGCCCGCACCGACGGCACCGCTGGCCGGGACGGCCTCCCCTGCCGCCTGAGCAGGCTCGGCTCAGGCAGGTGGCTGCATCGGGCGGTCGTGCTCCCCGTCGGGACCGACCAGCGCCCAGTCGACCACCTTCGTGGCGACGGCCCCCAGGCCAGCCTGGCGACGCACCGTCGCCGTCCCGGTGGGCAGCTGCAGCATCTCGCGGGCCCAGGCGGGCAGCAGCGCCTTGCCGCCGGCGATCACCATCCGGTAGCCGGGCCTGGCCACCAGCGGCAGTGGGGCGCGGTGGGTGAGGAAGTCCACCACCTCGAGGGCGTCGCGGGTGCAGGCCAGTTCGGGACGGAATGCCTCAAGCTGGGCGTCGAGCTCGGCGACCGTGTGCGGCAGCCCGGTGGCACCCAGGCCCTCACCCGCCTGCGCCGATTGCGCGACGTAGAGGTCGGCCTCGACCGGGGTCAGCGTGCCGCCACCCCAGCGTCGGTAGGCAGTCAAGAAGCTCCACGTCTCGGCGACATGCACCCAGCGCAACAGGTCGGGATCGTCGGCCCGGTAGGCATTGCCGAAGTCGTCGGTGCCGGCCACGCTGCGGTGCACGGCGCGCACCAGGGCCAGCTGGGCCTCCACCTCGGGCAGCGGCGCATAGGTGGTGACGGCGATGTGGTGGCTGATCCGCTGCAGTCGCCCCCAGGGGTCGGACTGGTAGTTGTCGTGCTGGGCGACGGCGGCCATCGGCCCGGGGTGCAGGGACTGCAGGAAGAGTGCACAGACTCCGCCTGGGTACATCGCACCATCCTGGTTGACACGCCAGATCGGGTCCTCGGCACTGAATCGTCGCTCGCCCTCGGCGCCCCAGATGCGCCAGGCGCGTTCGGCCGCGTCGGGGCCGGCCACCTTGGAGCGCAGGAAGGCGGAGACATGGGAGCGCAGCAGGTCGGGTCGTGGCATGCACCCAGCATGCACCCAGCGCCACCCAACCCGGACGGCACGAGGCCAACGGCGCGGCGCCGCGGGGCCACGGCGGGCCCGGACACGCACTCGGGGCGCGGCGATCATCGCCGCGCCCCTGAATGGTGCATGTCCATCATGTGCCCGCTGTTCTCGTGCCGAACGCGGATGCACGTGTCGAACCCGCATGGGTCCGTCCCCGTCACGATCGGGGCGTGGGTGACACCCTGCCGACCGTGCCCGACCTCGGCGACGTGACGACCTGGAGGGTCGCAGTTCCTCACTGTCACGTCCTGCATTGGTGCGAGCCACAGGCCTGCCGTCCCCCTACCATCCGTAGGGCGGACCGCTCCTTCGATGACGAGCCACGACGAGCAGTGGGGAATGTCCTCACGTGCCGTGGTGCGTTCCCCGATCTGCCGGCACCCCCTGGTGCCGCAGGCCAGAAGCCTCCAAGAGCTCCCGCCATCGTCCTGCGTGAACATTCAAGCACCTGCAATCCCTTCCGTCATGGAGGACCACGGCTTCCTCAGCTGTCCTGCAGGAATGGGTCACACGTCCAACAAGGCGCCTCGGTCCTTCCCGGACCTACCACTGGGTAGGATTTCTGCACCGTCATCCTCCGAGCCGAAGAAGCCCGCCCTCCATGACCACCGTCACCGCTGCCCGGCAGCCCTCCCTCCAGGCACGCCGCGCCCGCGCGGCCGTCGCCACCCTCTTCTGGCTCAACGGCGCGACGATCGCCTCCCTGGTCCCCCGCTACCCAGAGCTGCGCGACCACCTGGAGCTGTCCAACACCTTCTTCGGCCTGGCGATCGCCCTGGGGCCGCTCGGCGGCCTGGTCGCCGGACTGCTCACCTCGCGCGTGATGCGCGCCACCAGCTCGGCCGCAGTGGCCTCCTGGGCCCAGGTGGGCCAGATCATCCTCTTCTGCATCGTGCTCAACTCCCCCACCGCCTGGGTCTTCGCCCTGGCCGTCATGCTGATGAGCGCCACCGACGTCTACACCGACATCGCGATGAATGCCCACGGCATGCGCGTGCAGAACCTCTACGGGCGCTCGATCAACAACTCCTTCCACGCCTGGTGGAGCCTCGGTGCGGTCAGCGGTGGCCTGCTGGGCTCCTTCTTCGCCGGCATCGGGCTCTCGCTGCCGATGCACGCCCTGGCCAGCGGCAGCCTGATGCTGGCCATCAACCTGGGCCTTCGCCCCTTCCTGCTCAAGGGCCCCGACCCGGACGTCGTCGAGGACCCCCAGACCCCCGCGCACGGCGTGCGGATCCCGCGCAACCTGATGGTGCAATTGGTGGCACTGGGCCTGGTGGGTGCCTTCTCGGCCAGCATCGAGGACTCAGGCTTCACCTGGAGCGCCCTCTACCTGCGCGACTCCCTGGGGGCCGAGCCCGCCGTGGCCGGCATGGGACTGGTGGCCCTGGTCGGCGCCCAGACCATCGGCCGCTTCACCGGCGACCGGCTCGTCGACCGGCTGGGCGACCGAGGAGCCGCCCGCCTGGGCTGCACCGTCGCCACCCTGGGCATGGGGCTGGCACTGCTGGTGGGCACCATCCCGCTGACCCTGTTCGGCTTCGCCTGCGCCGGCTGGGGCGTGGCCACGATCGTGCCGGCGGTCTACTACACCGCCCACCACATGCCCGGCCTGCCCGCTGGCTCCGGGTTGAGCATCGTCAACTGGCTGCTGCGCCTGGCCTTCTTCGTCGGCCCTCCCCTGGTCGGCCGACTCTCCGACGTGGTGGGCTTCCGCACCGCCCTGACGGTGATGCCGCTGGCCACGGGCATGGCCCTGCTGCTGTCCGGGGTGCTGGCCGCGCACCGGAGTGACGACGACGTGGAGCTGCCGGCACAGCCCGCCACCACCCAGTGACAGCTTCCACGCCGGCACGACGGGTGGGATTCACCGGGCCGTCGCCACTCGTTCACCTCGACGTGGCGCCGGCGGCATGTGGGACGCGTTCACTCTTCAGTGAACCCACAAGGAGAACACCATGAGCGTCCTGACCCTCCCCCGCATCAGCCCGCGCATCACCAACCGCCAGCAGTCCTCGACGGTGGCCCCCAGCTCCACCTTCGACCTGGCGCTCCAGGGGGCCACGATCGTCGCGCGACTGCACAACCGCGACCAGCGCGCCCTCGACGTGCACGCCCGGTCCTTCACCCTCGAGCACACCCCCGCGGTGCACGTCGTCGAGCCCGGCGCCGAGATGACCGCCTGCTGGCAGGCCAGCGGCCGCTACGACCTGGGCCTGCACTCGGTCCACGGCACCTACCGCCGCATCAGCGGCACCACCGGCGCCCCGCAGGCCGAGGCCAAGCTGCGGGTGCGCGGCGGCCAGGTCGTGCTCTCGGTGCGCAACCCCGGCTGCGAGAGCATCGAGGTCGAGGTCTGCGACGGAACTTCCAGCCGCCGGGTGCACCTGCGCCCCTTCGCCCGCCGCCGCCTGTCCGTCGCCACCCTCGACGGCGCCTACGAGGTGCGCCTGCAGGTCGTCGACCAGGACGCCAGCCAGGTCCTCGCGGGCCACCTGTGAGCCCACACCCCCGACCGGGAGGGCCGGCACGTACGAGGGCCCCGTCGATGACGGGGCCCTCGTGCGTGGCGGGATGTCTCAGCCCATGTCAAAGAAACGCTGGATGCCGTCGAAGACCATCTGCGTGCTGATCATCACCAGCACCATGCCCATCAGGCGCTCGATCGCGAGCAGCACCCGCTCACCGAGGATGCGCTCCAGGTAGCCCGAGAGGAACAGGATCGCGGCCGAGGCGGCCCAGGCCATCAGGACCGCGGCCAGCCAGACGGGCCAGCGCCCCGGGTCCTGGCTCACCAGCAACACCTCGACGGCGAGCAGCGACGGCCCGGCGGTGTAGGGCACGGCCAGCGGCACGATGAAGGGCTCGTCGGACAGGCTCACCTCCTCCAGCGTCGTCTCCGGGGAGGGGAAGACCATCCGCACGGCGATCAGCATCAGGATGATGCCGCCGGCCGCAGTCAAGGCTTCAGGAGAGACCTGGATGAGGCCGAGCAGGCCCTGGCCTGCGAACAGGAAGGCCACCATGATGGCGAGGGCGATCAGCAGTTCACGGGCGATCACCCACTGCCGGCGCTGCGGCGCCACCTTCTTGACGGCGGTCATGAAGAAGGGGATGTTGCCCAAGGGGTCCATGACGAGGAAGAGCAGCGTCACCGCCTGCATCAGAGACATGCAACCTCCACACTTCTTCTCGCTCACCTGGCAACCGAAGGGTAATCCACCACACAAGCCCGCACCAAAGCCGAAATATTTCACTCACAGCCCATCCCACGACCAAGTCATCCTCCCACCCCGGCATCGGGGGCCACGGTGATCGGGCGCGTATCGCGTGGCGCAGGCGCTGTGCGGAGCACTCCATGCCACGATGACGTGGTGGAGGGTTTCGGTCAGGCGCTGCGACGCCAGCGACAGGCACACGGCCTGCGCCAGAAGGACCTGGTGGAGGCTCTCACCCCGTCATCGCCCGCTCCACCCTGGCCAATGTCGAGGTGGGGCGCGAGCGGCCCTCGGCACGGCTGTGCACGGCGATCTGCCAGGACCTGCCCGAGTGGGTCGAGCCGCTGCAGCCGTGGTTCGATGCCGCCCACCACGTACAGGGCGGACCCCCCTTCGAGCTCAGCGGCCCCTTCGAGATCCTCGAGGCCACCTACGCCTACACCGTCCGCGACCAGCGTGCCCCCGAGGAGATCATCCAGGTCCACCGGGTCAGGACGCCGGCCGACGGCGCCGACGGCGCCGACGGCTGCGGGCTGCAGCTGCGCAATGACAGCGGCCACCTCGGGCTGGAGACCGAGGCGCTGTGGGGAGGCGGGATCGAAGGCCACAGCCGCGCCGTCCACGAGGGGCGCAGCCGCCACCTGACCCGATTCCACTTCGACAGGGCCCTTCGTCGTGGGCAGGTGCACGAGTTCGCCACCCGCGCCTGGGTGGACCACGAGGAACAGGCCGCCCAGATCGCCGTGCAGTTCACCCGCCCCACCGAGCAGGTGGTGCTGACCGTCCACTTCCTGGGGCCACGCCCCACGGCAGCTACACCGCCCGGCTCGAACGGCGCCCGCTGGGAGCCGTGCAGGGAATATCGTGGACCTGGTGACCACCCAGCGACGAAGGATCCTGCAGATCGGCGGCGGGCTCGCTGTCGCCGCCCTGGCCGGCTGCACCCGCCCCGCCGACGGTCCCACCCAGAAG
>NZ_JBHWOO010000155.1:0-14260 GCF_043424415.1 Luteococcus sp.
CGGGGGAGTGGTGGCCGGCATGATGTCGGCAGCCCAAACCTCCATCAACGGCCGGCTCGGCGTGCTCGTCGACTCGCCACGCGCTTCGGCACTCGTCTCCTTCTGCATCGGCACCCTCGCCCTGGTGCTGCTCAACCTGGCCCTGAGCTCCCGCCCGAAGCTGGAGGTCCCGGCCGGGGAGCGCGGCAATCCCTGGTGGATGTGGACCGGCGGCCTGCTGGGAGCCCTCTACGTCGCGGTCAATGCGACCCTGGCTCCCACGATCGGCACCGGGATGACGATCGTGCTCAGCCTGCTCGGCATGACCTTGGCCTCCGTGGTGGTCGACCGCTTCGGACTCCTGCACAACCCGCCCCGCCCGGTGGGGCCGATCCGGCTGGTGGGACTGCTCGTGCTCGTCGCCGGGGTGGCGATGATTCGCTTGTTGTGAGCCGAAGCCCAGAATGCGGGTGCGCCATGCCCGACAGCCCGGCACACTTTCAGGCCATCAATTGCAGTGAGATGGCCATGACCGCCATCCCCGCCACCAGCCCGTAGACGGCCGCATGGTGCTCGCCGAACTTCTCGGCGGTCGGCAGCAGTTCGTCGAGGCTGACGAAGACCATCACCCCGGCCACGGTGCACAGGCTCAGCCCAATCATCTCGGGCGAGATCCAGGAGCGGAGGGTGAAGTAGAGCAGGGCGGCCCCCAGCGGTTCGGCCAGGCCCGATCCGAGGGCATAGGCGAAGGCGAGCCGGCGCGAGCCCGTCGCCGCGAGGATCGGCAGGGCGACGGCGATCCCCTCGGGGATGTTGTGGATGGCGATGGCCACGGCGATCGGGACCGCGGCGCGCAGGTCCTCCAGGCCGGTGACCAGGGTGGCGAAGCCCTCGGGCATGTTGTGCAGGGTGAGGATGGCGGCGGTGATCAGCCCGGTGCGCATCAGGGCCTGGGCGCGGAGCTCGTTGGCGCCGCTCGGTTCCTCGTCCGACGGCTCGTGCGGGTTCAGCGGTGCGGGGACCAGCCGGTCGATCGCCATCACCACCGCGATCCCGGCGAAGAAGGCGCCCAGTGCGAGCCACTGACCGCCGTGGCCCTCGAGGCTGCGGGAACCAGTGGGAAGCAGTTCCATGAAGGAGACGTAGAGCATCACCCCTGCCGACAGCCCCAGGCCCGAGGCGAGCAGACGGTGCGAGGGGGAGCGGCGAGTGATGACGACCAGTCCGCCCAGGGCCGTCGCCAGTCCGGCCAGGATGGTCAGCAGGAAGGCTGCCTGGGTGGTGTCGAGAGCTCCCATGGCGGGATCCTAGTCAGGACTGCCTGGGTGGTGTGGACCGCAAAGCCTTACGCCGACGAAGAACGAGGGCCACGCCCGGCGCTGTGCGGCCCTAGCGTGGTTGCATGGACATCGACACTTCCCGCATGGACTCCATCCCCGCCCAGCAGCAGCAGTGGCCCGGCCTCACGACCCTGCTCGATCCGCCCGCCGACCACGGCGAGACCAGCTACATCGGCCGCGGACGACTCGAGGGCAAGAAGGCCCTGATCACCGGCGCAGACTCCGGCATCGGACGGGCCACCGCCATCGCCTTCGCCCGCGAGGGCGCCGACGTGGCCATCGGCTACCTGGAGGCCGAGCAGTCCGACGCCGACCAGGTCAAGCAGCTCATCGAGGCCGAGGGGCGCACCGCCGTGCTGGTGCCCAAGGACCTTCGCACCAAGCAGGCCAACCAGGAACTGGTCGAGGCCGCCGTGCAGGGCCTCGGAGGGCTGGACATCGTCGTGGCCAATGCCGGCTACCACTGGGGACGCACCGAGGGCCTGGCCGAGATCGGCGAGGACGAGATGCGCCAGGCCGTCGAAACCAACCTGTACGGCACCGTCTGGCTCTGCCAGGCCGCGCTGCCGCACCTCGGCAGTGGATCGGCGATCGTCATCACCACCTCGGTGCAGGCCTATGACCCGTCCGAGAGCCTGATGGACTATGCCGCCACCAAGGCGGCCCTGAACAACCTCACCGTTTCGATGGCCGCCGACCTGGGCCCGAAGGGAATTCGGGTCAATGCCGTGGCTCCCGGGCCGATCTGGACGCCGCTGCAGCCGGCCACCAAGACCGAGGAGAGCGTCGAGGGCTGTGGCGCCGACACGCCCCTGGGCAGGGCCGGGCACCCGATCGAGGTGGCCACCGCCTATGTCTACCTGGCCAGCGACGAGGCCAGCTATGTCTCTGGTAGCGTGCTGGGCGTGACTGGCGGCAAGCCCGTCTTCTGAGCCAGCCGCCACGCCAGGCCCACTGCGCACACCAGGAGGAGACGTGGAGAAGTTCACCGGATGGATCGTCCGCAAGGACGGGGCGACGGCCACCGCCGCCCTGGAGTCGCTCGACATCGCCCTGCTCGACGAGGCCCCCGAGGGGGCCGACGAGCTCGACGTGCGGGTGCTCCACTCCAGCCTGAACTACAAGGACGCGCTGGTGCTGCACGGGCGCCCCGGTGTGGTGCGCCGCCACCCGCTGGTGGCAGGCATCGACCTGGTCGGCGAGGTGGTGGCCAGCCGCGACGACTCCTTCACGGCCGGCGACGTCGTGGTCCTCAACGGGGCGGGGCTCTCCGAGACCCTGCACGGCGGCCTGGCGACGCGCGCCCGGATCGGGGGCCGCGACGCCGTCGCCGTGCCCGATGCCTTCACCCCCAGCCAGGCGGCCGCCATCGGCACTGCCGGCCTGACCGCAGCCCTGAGCATCCTGGCGCTCATCGATGCCGGCATCACGCCCGACGACGGCCCCGTCCTGGTCACCGGCACCGGCGGCGGGGTCGGCTCGGTCGCGGTCTCGATGCTCGCCGCCCTCGGCCACGAGGTCCACGCCGTGACCGGTCGGCCCGACGAGTTGGGCGAGCAGCTGCGCGCCCGCGGAGCGGTCGAAGTGGTCGCCCGTGCCGAACTCGACCAGCCCGGCCGGCCGCTGGCACGCCAGCGCTGGGCCGCCGCGGTGGATGCGGTCGGTGGCCACGTGCTCGTCAACGCCCTGGCCGGGCTGTACGACGGGGGAGTGGCCACCTGCTGCGGCAATGCCGCCGGGCTCGACCTGCCGGCCAACATCGCCCCCTTCATCCTGCGCGGCGTCAGCCTGCTCGGCATCGACTCGGTGCGTATCGACCCCGAGCTGCGGGCCCGCGCCTGGCAGCTGCTGGCACAGCATCTCGACGGGGCCCAGCTCGACCAGATGACCCGCACCGTCGCGCTGGCCGAGGCCCAGGAGACGGCCCGGAAGCTGCTCGAGGGGCGCGGCACCGGCCGCACGGTGGTCGACTGCCAGGCATGAGCAGCTGCCCGCCCAGAAGTGTCGAGGGCCAGTGCTTTCGCGCACCGGCCGAGGATCGGCTAGTATTGCGGGGCCTGCCCAGCAGGCGCGCGGATGTAGCTCAATGGTAGAGCCCTAGTCTTCCAAACTAGCTACGCGGGTTCGATTCCCGTCATCCGCTCCAGCACCGGTGGCCCCCGTCCAAGGACGGGGGCCGCCGTCATTCCAAGGGCATGCCACCAATGATCGCTGCCGGCAGGCAGACGTCCTGACCGGCCAGTCGTTGGCCGTGGCGCCCACGGGTCGCTAGCATGGATCGGGTCTGCGTGCGAGCGCCCATGCATTGCGCGCGTCCAACCAATCTGACGACGATCAGGAGAACCTGTGCCCAGCACTGTTGAGCAGCTCAGCCCGTCCCGGGTGAAGCTCACGATTGACATGCCCTTCGAGGAACTGAAGCCGAGCCTGGACAATGCCTACAAGGAGATCGCCCAGCAGGTGCAGATCCCCGGCTTCCGCAAGGGCAAGGTTCCCGCGGCCATCATCGACCAGCGCTACGGGCGCGGCATGGTGCTGCAGGAGGCCATCAACGACGCACTTCCCAACGCCTACGGCCAGGCCGTCGTCGAGCACAAGCTGACCCCGCTGGGCCAGCCCGAGATCGACGTCACCAACCTCGAGGACGGCAAGAACGTCCAGTTCACCGCCGAGGTCGACGTGCGTCCCGAGTTCGACCTGCCCGACTTCTCGACCATTCAGGTCGAGGTCGACGACACCGAGGTCAAGGACTCCGACCTCGAGGAGCGCATCGACATGCTGCGCCAGCGCTTCGCCACGAACAACGACGTGGAGCGCGCCGCCAAGGATGGCGACGTCGTGACCGTCGACCTGGAGGGCTCGCAGAACGGCGAGGTCCTCGAGGACGCCACCGCCGAGGGGATCCAGTACAAGCTGGGCTCGGGCGGCATGCTCGAGGGCATGGACGAGGCCATCATCGGGCTCAAGGCCGGCGAGAGCAAGACCTTCACCTCGAAGCTGTTGGGCGGCGCCCATCGCGACGAGGACGCCGACATCAAGGTCACCGTCACCAAGGTGCAGGAGCAGGAGCTGCCCGAGATCGACGACGAGTTCGCCCAGATGGTCAGCCAGTTCGACACCGCCGAGGAGATGCGTGCCGACCTGATGGAGTCCATCGTGCGCATGGCCCGCCTCGAGCAGGCTTCCGATGCCCGCGACAAGGTCCTCGAGGCCGTCATCGCCAAGACCGACTTCGAGCTTCCGCAGTCCCTGGTCGAGGCCGAGGTGAACGCCCGCAAGCAGCAGGTCACCCAGCAGCTGGCCGCCGCCGGCCTGAGCGTCGAGCAGTACCTCAAGGACGCCGAGGACGAGACCGCCGAGACCGAGGACGAGTTCTGGGCCGAGATCGAGAAGCGTTCCATGGACGCCCTGCGTGCCCAGATCGTGCTCGACAAGATGGCCGACGACAACGAGTACGAGGTGGGTCAGGAAGAGCTGACCCAGATGATCTTCTCCAAGGCGCAGCAGAACGGCACCTCGCCCGAGCAGGAGATCCAGCACATGCAGGAGCACAACCACCTGCCCGAGTGGATGCAGGAGGTGCGTCGCTCCAAGGCCCTGGCCGAGATGGTGAGCGGTGCCTCCATCTCCGACGCCAGCGGCCGCACCATCGACCTGTCCAAGCTCGGCCCGGACGGTTCGCTGGCCGAGTCCGATGAAGACGAGGACGAGGCTGCCGAGAAGGCTCCGGCCAAGAAGACGGCTGCGAAGAAGGCCCCGGCCAAGAAGACCGCCGCCAAGAAGACCGCCGCCAAGAAGACCGCGGCTGCCGAGCCCAAGGCCGACGAGGCCTGAGTTCTGCCCGTAGTCGGGTCGGCCTGACCAGGCCACGGCCCATGCAGCCCTAGACTGGGCGTCGCACCATCGGTGCGGCGCCCAGTCGGCATTCGTGCCCCGACAGGCACATTCCATCCCTCCAGTCATGCAGGAGTCAGCAGTGCTCGAGAACCTTCGCCGACGGCTGTCCGTCGGACCCTTCCGGGCCAGGATGCAGTGGCCGGCCGAGACGGTGGACGTCGGCATCCTGCACGGACCCGAGACCCCCCAGCAGGCGGCGGCACGTGTCACCGACCGGCGCGCCGCGCAGCGCCGGATCGTGGTGCGGGAGGTCCCCGAGCCCCAGGCTCCCGAGGCCGTGGTCGAGTCCCTCGAGCCGGAGGGCCGTGGCGGCGCGATGCCGCGGTTGGTGCTGGTGCTGCTGTGCCTGGCGGCCGCCCTGGTCTCGCTGCGAGAACTGCGGGAGATTTCCAGCCTGGTGGCGCCGGTCTTCTTCGCCCTCAACCTGATGATCACGGCCTATCCGCTGCAGCGCGTGCTGGTGCGCTGGGGTGCGCCCAGCTGGCTGGGCGCGGTGGTGGCGGGGATCACCGTGCTGGTGGTGCTGGGCCTGATGGTGCTCGGCCTGAGCTATGGCGTCGCCGCGATGCTGGGTGAGCTGCCCCGGTACACCGCCCAGTTCACCGCCCTCTACAACCAGTCTCTGGACCTGCTCAAGGGCCTCGGCTTCGAGCAGACGGTGCTGGTGAATGCTCTGAAGGGGATCGACCCCAACAGTGTCGTCACGGTGGTCACCGGGGTCCTGAGCAATGTCTCGGGCGTGGCCTCGCTGGCCGTGGTGATCATCACCACCCTGATCTTCATGGTGATGGACTCCATCCAGATCGACGAGCGCCTCGACGCTGCCCGCCGCAGCCATCCCGCCTTCGTCGACGGGCTGCAGAGCTTCGCGCAGGGCATCCGCAAGTACTGGCTGGTCAGCACCGTCTTCGGCCTGGTGGTGGCGGCAGTCGACTACGTCATCCTGATCGGGCTGGGCGTCCCGCTGGCCCTGGTCTGGGCCATGTTCAGCTTCCTGACCAACTACATCCCCAACATCGGCTTTGTCATCGGCCTGGTGCCGCCTGCGCTGCTGGCGCTGGTCGACGGCGGCTGGCAGCCCGCGGTGATCGTGGTGGTGGCCTACTGCGTGGTGAACTTCGTCATCCAGTCCATCATCCAGCCACGCGTGGCCGGCGATGCCGTCGGTCTGACCCCGACGATGTCCTTTGCCTCACTGCTGCTGTGGGGCTGGGTCTTCGGTGGCCTGGGCGCCCTGATCGCCCTGCCGCTGAGCCTGCTGTGCAAGGCCCTGCTGGTCGACGTGGACCCGGCCTCGCGCTGGGCCAACACGCTGATCTCCTCCCGGGTCAGCGATGGGGAGCCCGTCGGCTGAGGGCGTAGCGCCGCTGGGGCGCCAAAGCCCGGTCCGGCGTTGTTTTGTCACCGCCACCGGGTAGGTTTCAGGGGTGAACGATTTTCAGACTGACCCCGGCCCCCGCATGGCGGGTGGCGTCGGCAGCGGCTTCGGGATGACCGACAACGTCTACCAGTCCCTGCTGGCCAATCGCATCGTCTTCCTCGGTGACGAGGTCAAGGACGAGAATGCCAATGCCATCTGCGCGCAGCTGCTGCTGCTCAATGCGGAGGATCCCCACAAGGACATCTACCTCTACATCAACTCCCCGGGTGGTTCGGTGACCGCCGGCATGGCGATCTTCGACACCATGCAGTGGATCAGCAATGACGTGGCCACCGTGGCCATGGGCCTGGCTGCCTCGATGGGCCAGTTCCTGCTGAGCGCCGGAACCCACGGCAAGCGCTATGCGCTGCCGCACAGCCGCATCATGATGCACCAGCCCTCGGGCGGCATCGGTGGCACGGCCTCCGACATCCGCATCCAGGCGGAGCAGTCGCTGCACATCAAGAAGCAGATGGCCGAGCTCATCGCACAGCACACCGGGCAGCCGCTGGCCCAGATCGAGGCCGACTCCGACCGTGACCGCTGGTTCACCGCGGCCCAGGCCCTGGAGTACGGCTTCATCGACCACGTCTACGAGCGCGCTTCGCAGATCTCCAGCGACGCCCCGAACCAGTGAGGACGGCAATGTTCAACAACATCCCGATGCCGGCCCAGATGCAGAACCCGGCCATGCCGGGTGGCATGGCCCCGACCGGTCCGTCGATGGACTACTACATCCCGCAGTGGGAGGAGCGCACCTCCTACGGGATGCGTCGCGTCGACCCCTACACCAAGCTCTTCGAGGAGCGCATCATCTTCCTCGGGACCCCGATCGGTGATGAGGTCGCCAATGCGGTGATGGCCCAGCTGCTGTGCCTGCAGCAGATGGATTCCGAGCGTCCGATCAGCATGTACATCAACTCGCCCGGCGGCTCCTTCACGGCGCTGACGGCGATCTACGACACCATGCGCTACATCAAGCCCGACGTGCAGACCGTCTGCCTCGGCCAGGCCGCCTCCGCCGCGGCCGTGCTGCTGGCCGCCGGTACCAAGGGCCGTCGCATGGCGCTTCCCAACTCGCGGATCCTGATCCACCAGCCCGCGACCGAGGGCACCTACGGCCAGAGCTCCGACCTGGAGATCCAGGCCAATGAGATCCTGCGCATCCGCAGCCTGATGGAGAACATGCTGGCCAATGACACCGGCCAGAGCGTGGAGCAGGTCAGCAAGGACATCGAGCGCGACAAGTTCCTGACCGCCGAGGAGGCAGTCGAGTACGGAATCGTCGACGACATCCTCACCTCGCTGAAGGATCTCGCCTGAAATCCTGCTGCACAAGGGGCCGTGGCGGCCAGTCGCTGGAAGCCACGGCCCCTTGGCGGGCTAGGGTCGGTGACGACGTGGAAAGGACGTGGCATGGCGCGCATCGGTGAATCAGGGGACCTGTTCACCTGTTCCTTTTGTGGCAAGAGCCAGAAGCAGGTGAAGAAGCTCATCGCGGGTTCCGGGGTGTACATCTGCGACGAGTGCATCGACCTGTGCAACGAGATCATCGAGGAAGAGTTCAGCCAGGGCTCCGACGTGGGACTGCTGGACGAGCTTCCCAAGCCCACCGAGATCCGCGACTTCCTCGACTCCTACGTGATCGGCCAGTCCACCGCGAAGAAGACCCTCGCCGTGGCCGTCTACAACCACTACAAGCGCGTCCAGGCCACCGCCAGTGCCGGCCCGAGCCGTCGCTCGCCCGAGGACGAGAGCGTCGACCTGGGCAAGTCCAACATCCTTCTGGTGGGTCCCACCGGGTGTGGCAAGACCTACCTGGCCCAGACGATGGCCCGTATGCTCAACGTGCCCTTCGCCATGGCGGATGCTACGGCGTTGACCGAGGCCGGCTATGTGGGTGAGGACGTCGAGAACATCCTGCTCAAGCTCATCCAGGCCGCCGACTACGACGTCAAGAAGGCCGAGACGGGCATCATCTACATCGACGAGATCGACAAGGTGGCGCGCAAGAGCGAGAACCCGTCGATCACCCGCGACGTGTCCGGTGAGGGGGTGCAGCAGGCGCTGCTGAAGATTCTGGAGGGCACGGTCGCCTCCGTCCCGCCGCAGGGTGGGCGCAAGCATCCGCAGCAGGAGTTCATCCAGATCGACACCACGAATGTGCTGTTCATCGTCGGGGGTGCCTTCGCCGGCCTAGAGGACATCATCAACGACCGGGTCGGCAAGCGCCCGCTGGGCTTCAACACCAGCCCTGACTCCCGTACCGAGGTGGGCGATCCCTTTGCGCAGGTCTCTCCCGAGGACCTGCACAAGTTCGGCCTCATCCCTGAGTTCATCGGCCGCCTGCCGTTGGTTGCCACCGTCTCGCCGCTCGACCAGGACTCGCTGGTGCGCATCCTCACCGAGCCGCGCAATGCGCTGGTCAAGCAGTACCGCAAGATGTTCGAGCTGGACGGCGTCACCCTGGAGTTCACCGACGACGCCGTCGAGGCGGTCGCCGGCAAGGCCCTGGAGCGCGGGACGGGCGCCCGTGGCCTGCGCTCGATCCTGGAGGAGACGCTGCTCGACGTCATGTTCGAGGTTCCCAGTCAGGACAGCGTCAGCAAGGTCGTGGTGACCGGCGCCTGCGTGCGCGGCGAGGCAGCACCCACCCTGGTGGCCAACAACAGTTCGCGTCGCGGCAAGCATCGGGCCGAACTGAGCGCCTGAGCACCGCGCGGGCGGGTCAGGCCGGGACTTCCGGCCTGCAGGGGATGCACGGCCCGGACATGGTCTGGCTCTTGGCGCAGTGGCAAGCCACAATGGGGGCATGACCACCTCAGTGCTCGTGACCGTGCCCACCCAGGAGCTGCTGGAGCGACTGCGCCCCGAGCTCCCCGATGACGTCCGTCTGGAGGTCTGGCCCATGGAGGGGCCCTCCGGGCTGGGACGAATCGACTTGGCGGTCATGCCCTACATGGCCAAGCCCCAGGTGCTCGACATCCTGGCCGGCGAGGAGGTGAGCTCCGTGCAGGCCCAGTCGCTCGGCTATGACGACTTCGACAAGCACCTGCCCGAGGGCGTGGTGCTGGCCAATGCGGTGGGCGTGCACGAGGACGCCACCGCCGAGCTGACCCTGGGCCTGGTGCTGGCCGCCGAGCGCGGGCTGGACACCTACCTGCGCGAGCAGCACGAGGGGGAGTGGACCCAGCGCTTCCACCCCGGCCTGATCGGCCGCACCGTCCTGCTGGTGGGGGTCGGCGGTGTCGGCAAGGCCATCCACCGTCGTCTGGACGCCTTCAGCGCCACCGTCGTGCGGGCCGCCTCCCGCGAGCGCACCGATGAGCAGGGCACCGTCCACGGCCCCGAGTCCTTGCCCGAACTGGTCTCCCAGGCAGATGTCGTGATCCTGGGGATGCCTCTGACCGACAAGACGCGCGGCATGTTCGAAGCCGACATGATGGCCCGGATGAAGCAGGGGGCGCTGCTGGTCAACATTGGCCGCGGCCCGCTGGTCGACACCGATGCCCTGGTCGAGGCAACGCGTAGCGGCCACATCCGCGCGGCGCTCGACGTGATGGATCCCGAGCCGCTGCCGGCCGACCACCCGCTGCGCCAGATCGACGGCGTGCTGATCACCCCGCATGTCGGGGGCCGTTCCTCGAGCATGGACGACCGCATCGTCGAGCTGGTGACCGGGCAGGTGCAGCGCCTGGTCAAGGGCGAGGAGATCGACCACCGCGTGCTGTGACGGGGTTGGCCACTCCTGCGGGGTAGTCTCGGCACGCACAGTCCTTGATCCCCCCCCTTCAGGAGCACCCCGATGCACACCTTGGCGAAGCTCAGCCTGGGCAACCGCGCCCTGATCGCCCTCATCACGATCTTCGCCGTCTTCTTCGGGGGCCTCACCGCTACCGGACTGAAGCAGGAGCTCATCCCGTCGCTGCAGATCCCCAGCGCCTTCGTGATGACGAGCTACCCGGGCGCGAGCCCGCAGGTGGTGGAGGAGAAGGTCACCGCGCCGATCGAGCAGGCGGTGCTGGGCCTTCAGGGGCTGGAGGGCTACACCTCCACCTCGTCGACGGGCACCTCGACCGTCACGGTGAACGTGGAGTACGGCTCCGACATGGACCAGGTGCAGCAGCAGCTACAAGCCGCGGTCAGCCGCATCAAGTCGGTGCTGCCCGAGGAGGCCGACTCGCAGGTCTTCACCGGCTCCACCGAGGACATGCCGGTGCAGGTGATCTCGGTCAGCGACGAGGGCACTCCGGAAGCCTTGGCGCAGCGCCTGCAGGCCATCGGCATCCCGGAGCTGGAGAAGATCCCGGGCGTGCGCCAGGTGAGCATGTCGGGCGCCCGCGAGCAGCAGGTCCAGGTGGTGCCCGACGAGAAGAAGCTCGCCGCCGCGGGCCTGACCACCGCCCAGGTGCAGCAGGTGCTCACCCAGTCCGGCGGCCTGGTCTCGGGTGGGCAGCTGGCCTCGGGGCGTCAGGAGCTGGCCGTCACCGTCGGCAAGCGCTTCGGCTCGGTCGACGACGTCAAGGAACTGGCCCTGGTGGGCACCGCGCCCGCCGTTGCGCCCGGCGCCGCCCCGGCCACCCAGCCGAGCCCGGCGCCCCGGCCGGTGACGCTCGGCCAGGTCGCGACCGTCACCCAGGTGCACGCGCCCGCCACCTCGGTCTCGCGTACCAACGGCAAGCAGGGCCTGTCGCTGTCGGTCACCAAGACCCCCGACCGCTCCACCGTCGAGGTCTCCCGGGCGATCAGTGACGCACTGCCCGGCATCGCTGCGGCGATGGGTGACCGGCCCACTTTCACCACCGTCTTCGACCAGGCACCCTTCATCACCCAGTCGATCCACGACATGCTGGTCGAGGGCGGCCTCGGGCTGCTGATGGCGGTCGTGGTGATCCTGGTCTTCCTCAAGAGCCTGCGCTCCACCCTGGTGACCGCGGTCTCGATCCCGGTCTCGGTGCTGCTGACGCTGATCGGCCTGCGCATGGCGGGCTTCAGCCTCAACATCCTCACCCTGGGGGCGCTGACCATTGCCATTGGACGGGTGGTGGACGACTCGATCGTGGTGGTGGAGAACGTCAAGCGCCACCTGTCCTATGGCGAGGGCAAGTACGAGGCGATCATGAATGGCGTGCGCGAGGTGGCCACCGCCATCACCGCCGCGACGATCACCACGGTCGCGGTCTTCATCCCGATCGGCCTGGTCAGCGGCCAGACCGGCGAGCTCTTCCGGCCCTTCGCCTTCACCATGACCATCGCGCTGCTCGCCTCCCTGTTGGTGGCACTGACGATCGTGCCGGTGCTGTGCTACTGGTTCCTCAAGCCCATCGACGGTCCCGCCGACGCTGTCGCGGTGGAGGCCGAGGCACACGAGGCCGAGCGCAAGGGCTGGCTGCAGCGCGCCTACCTGCCGGCCCTCGACTGGGCCCTGGCCCACCGCTGGGTCTCGGTGCTGCTCTCGTTGCTGCTCCTGGGCGCCTCGGTCGCGCTGGGCAGCACGCTCAAGACCGACTTCTTGGGCAGCTCCGGCATGAACACCCTGAACATCACCCAGAAGTACCCGCCGGCGCTGTCCCTGGCCGAACAGGACGCCCGCGCCGCCAAGGTGGAGAAGGCCGTGCTGGGCCTCGACGGGGTCGAGACCGTGCAGGCGACTCTGGGCGGCTCCGGCATCGAGGCCATGTTCGGTGGAGGCGGACAGGGCCAGGCGACCCTGTCGGTCACCACCGATGCGGACGCCGACCAGACCGAGCTGGCCGAGCGGGTGCGCGAGGCCGTCAAGCCCTTCGAGGATGACGGTCCGGTGACGGTCAGTGCCGCCCAGGGGATGGGCAGCGGTGACGTGGAGGTGGTGGTCACCGCCGCCGACCAGAAGGCCTTGCAGCAGGCCAATGACGCGCTGCTCAAAGCCTTGGTGACGGTGCCTGAGAGCAGCAATGTCAGCTCCAGTCTGGCCGCCGACCAGCCGCAGGTGCAGGTGGATGTCGACCAGACCAAGGCCGCGGCGGCGGGACTGAGCGAGCAGGCCATCGGCCAGCTGGTGCGCTCACGCCTGAGCCCCACCACGCTGGGCCAGGTGGAAACCGGCGACGGCCGCACCATCGACCTTGTGGTGACCAGCAAGGACAAGCCGGTGGGCCTGGACGAGCTGCGCGCCATGCCCGTGGGTGTGGGTCCGTCCGGTGCCGTGACGCTGGGGCAGGTCGCCACGGTCCGTCAGGACTCGGTGGCCACCGAGGTGGACCACACCGACGGGCAGCGCTCGGTCACCATCACCCTGACGCCGACCGGTGACAACCTGGGCGCCACCACGGCGCAGGTCGGCAAGAAGCTCGACGAGACCACCCTGCCGGCGGGGGCCAGCGCGGAGCTCGGCGGTGTCGCCACCGAGCAGGGCGAGGCCTTCGCCCAGCTCGGGCTGGCACTGCTGGCGGCTGTTGCCATCGTCTACGTCGTGATGGTGGCCACCTTCAAGAGCCTCGTGCAGCCGCTGATCCTGACCATCTCCATCCCCTTCGCGGCGGTCGGCGCGATCATCGCCTTGCTGCTCACCGACACGCCCCTGGGCGTCCCGTCGATGATCGGGTTGTTGATGCTGGTGGGTGTGGTGGTGACCAATGCGATCGTGCTGATCGACCTGGTCAACCACTACCGCCGTGAGGGAATGGACGTGCACACCGGACTGGTCGAGGGTGCCCGCCAGCGTCTGCGGCCGATCATGATGACGGCCGTGGCGACGATCTTCGCGCTGATTCCGATGTCCCTGGGACTGTCCGGTGGCGGCGTGTTCATCTCCAAGCCGCTGGCGATCGTCGTGATCGGTGGCCTGCTCAGCTCCACACTGCTCACCCTGCTTCTGGTGCCGGTGCTCTACTCGCTCGTCGAGGGCCGCTTGGAGAAGCGTCGCGGTGGCTTCCCGACGGCCTCCAATGCTCCGGAGCGTGCAGCGCTGGTCGAGGAGGAGCCGGCCCGTCCCCGTCGCTCTCGCTGAGGCTGCCTGGCAGCCCTCAGCCGTCGTGGGCGTGGCGTGGCGTGCGTCGGAAGACTACCCAGCGCATCATGCAGTACATGAAGACGGCCTCGGCGGTGGCTGCCAGCAGGCGGGCCAGCTGGAAGTGCACGCCCACGTGGTGCAGCAGCGACGACAGTCCAACGACGAGGAGTGCGTAGTTCACCACGACGGTGACGACATAACGCGCCAGCTCACCACCGACGGGGGAGTTGGACTCGAAGTTGAGGGTCCGGTTGAGCGCATAGGCCAGGGCCAGGGCGACGATGTAGCCAGCGCTGACGGCGACCGGATAGGGCAGGCTCGCCACCCGGAAGCCGAACCACAGCAGTGCCATGTCGGTGGAGAAGGTCAACAGGTTGATCAGGCAGTAACCGACCAGGGTGACGGGCAGGTGGTGGCGGATGGCCTGTGGGAACAGGCTCCACAGGCCGTCGCGGAATCGGTCGAAGCGCCGTCTCCATGGTGACGGGGAATCCACCGAAGGCTCGCAGCCGGTGGCGGTCATGGTGCTCGTCGTCGCGGGCGGCGGGATCACGATCCCGATCCTACCGATCTGGCATCGATCGGTGCGGGGTCCAAGAGACGCGGGAAGGCCCCGAGCCGTCAGGCTCGGGG
>NZ_JBHWOO010000156.1:0-23037 GCF_043424415.1 Luteococcus sp.
TTCTCCCCGCACCGAGGTGCGGGGCGGCCGTCAGCCCTTGCACGTCACTGGACCAGACGGTCCACCAGCTCGTCGGAGACCAGGTAGGGCAGGGTGATCTGCGCCTGGCCGGCCCGCTCGGTGTTGAAGTCGGTCGCCACCTCGATCGAGTGCTCATTGCGCGCCCAGCTGCGCCGCGCCACGCCACACATCACGTCCCACATCAGCGAGCTCTTGATCACCTCGTCGACCCGCTCCGAACCGTCCAGCACCAGGCCGAAACCGCCATTGATCGAATTGCCGATGCCGGTGCCGCCGCCATTGTGCAGCGCCACCAGGCTCATGCCGCGCGCCGCATTGCCGGCGAAGCACTGCGTGGCCATGTCCGCCATCACGTTCGAGCCGTCCTTGATGTTCGAGGTCTCGCGGAAGGGCGAGTCGGTGCCCGAGACGTCGTGGTGGTCGCGGCCCATCATGATCGGACCCACCTCGCCATTGCGCACCATCTCGTTGAACTTCAGCGCGATGTCACAGCGGCCCTTGGCGTCCTGGTAGAGGATCCGCGCCTCGGTGCCGACCACCAGCTGGTTGTGCTCCGCGTCGCGGATCCAGTTGTAGTTGTCGCGGTCCTGGCTACGACGGTTCGGGTCGATGCAGTCCATCGCCGCCTGGTCGGTCTTGACCAGGTCCTCGTGCTTGCGGCTCAGGCAGACCCAGCGGAAGGGGCCGTAGCCGTAGTCGAAGAGCTCCGGACCCATGATGTCCTCCACATAGGAGGGCCAGATGAAGCCATTGCGGTTGTCGCCGCCCTTGGCGATCTCGGTGATGCCCGAGTCGAAGATGGCGCTCATGAAGGAGTTGCCGTAGTCGAAGAAGTAGGTGCCGCGCTCGGTGAGGGTCTTCACCAGCTCGTAGTGGTGGCGCAGCGTCGAGTCGACCCGGCGCTTGAACTCCTCACGGTCGGTGGCCAGCAGCTCGGTGCGCTCGTCGAAAGTCATTCCCTCGGGGCAGTATCCGCCGGTGTACTGGGCGTGGCAGGAGGTCTGGTCGCTCAGCAGCGGGACCAAGATGCCGTGGTCCACGACGTACTGCAGCAGGTCGACGATGTTGCCGTGGTAGGCGATGCTCGCCGGCGTCCTTGACTCGATGTGCTCGTTGGCGATCCGGAAGACCTCGTCGAGGTCGGAGGAGACGTGCCCGATCCAGCCCTGGTCGATGCGGGTCTGGATGCGCGACAGGTCCACCTCGGCGATGACGCCGACGGCCCGTGCGATCTCCGCCGCCTTCGGCTGGGCGCCGCTCATGCCACCCAGGCCGGAGCTGATGAACAGCACCCCCGACAGGTCGCCGTCGGCGGGGATGCCCAGGCGCTGACGTCCGGCGGTCAGCAGGGTGTTGAAGGTGCCGTGCACGATGCCCTGCGGGCCGATGTACATCCAGCCGCCGGCGGTCATCTGGCCGTAGTTGGCCACACCCAGCTCCTCGGCGCGCTCCCAGTCGTCGGCATTGTCGAAACGGCCGATCATCAGCGAGTTGGTGATCAGCACCCGCGGCGACTCGGGACGCGACGGGAACAGGCCCAGCGGATGGCCGCTCATCACCACCAGTGTCTGGTCCTGGGTCATCTGCTCCAGGTACTTCATGATCAGCCGGTACTGCAGCCAGTTGGCGCACACGCTGCCGGTCTCGCCATAGGTCACCAGCTCGTAGGGGTACAGCGCGACGGCGAAGTCCAGGTTGTTGTCGATCTGCACCTGCATGGCCTTGCCCTCGACGCAGTTGCCCTCGTACTCGTCGATGGGCTTGCCACACAGGTTCCCCTGCGGACGCCAGCGGTAGGCGTAGATGCGTCCGTAGGTGCGCAGCTCCTCCAGGAACTCGGGGGCGGCCAGCTCATGCAGCTCCTCGGGCAGGTAGCGCAGCGCATTGCGCAGGGCGGTCTTGGTGTCCTCGGCATCCAGCCGAAAGCCACGCGAGGGGGCCCGGCGGATGCCTTCCTCGAAGACGGGATCGGCGGGCCACTCGGCGTCGAGCTTGATCTGCATCGCAGCGGCGGTGCTGCGGTTGTCGTAGGTCATCGTGTCTTCCTTCGTGATCAGGGAAATCAGGGCTCAGTTGGCGGTGTCGGAGATGGCTGCGAGGGGATGCCAGTGCTCGACGGCGGTGTGCACCAGGCGGGCGGCAGCACGGGCAGTGCGGTCGTCGACGTCCAGCGGCGGGCAGAGCTCCACCACGTCGACCATCACCAGCTGCCCACTGGCGGCCACGTGCGCCACCACGGCGTCGACGACCTCCATCGGGACGCCATGGCCGGCCGGGGCACTCACTCCGGGGGCGACGGCGGCGGGCAGCAGGTCGAGGTCGATCGACAGGTGGAGCACATCGACCTGGACGCGGAAGGCGTCGACGGCCTCCAGCAGCCGGTCCAGGTGGCGGGGCTGGCAGTCGACGTCGAGGACGACCTCCACCCCCAACTCTTCCGCGGTGTCGAAGAGCACCTTCGTGTTCGATGCCCGGCTGATGCCGGCCACCATGTAGCGGAAGTCACGACCGGCGGCCTGGTCGGCCATCGCCATCTGTCGGAAGGGGGTGCCCGAACTGGGACGATCTGCCTCGCGCAGGTCGAAGTGGGCATCCAGGTTCAGCACTCCCACCCGCAGCCCGTCCAGCCGGGACGAGGCGGTGCGGCCGAGGTAGCTGGCCCAGGCCGTCTCGTGGCCACCGCCCAGCACCACCACCAGGCCGTGGGAGTCCAGGGCGCGGGTGATCAGCTCGCCCATCTGCTCCTGGCCGGTCTCCAGCTCGTCGCCGGTCACCGTCACGTCACCCAGGTCGTGCAGCGGCAGCGGCTGGTGGACCGCCAGCGGACCGAGCGCGGTGCGCAGGGCCGCGGGTGCCTGGGCGGCACCGATGCGTCCCTTGTTGCGCGCCACCCCGGCGTCGCAGCAGAAGCCGACCAGGGCGGCGGCCTCGGCCGTCTCCTCGGTCGGCGTCGATACGGCGTCGAGCACCTCCACCTGCTGGTGCCAGCGGCGGTGCTCCGGTCCGGGGCCGTCGTCGCGGCCCGTCCAGACGTGGGGGCTCACAGCAGCACTCCTTCCAGCATCAGGGTCGAGGCGATCGGCACCCCGGGGCGGTAGCTCAGGTGCAGGTGGTTCGGGGCGTCCAGCACCGCCAGGTCGGCGCGGGCGCCCACCGTGATCCGTCCGATGTCCTCGCGGCGAAGCGCCGCCGCGCCACCACGGGTCACCGCCAGCACCGCCTCCGAGGGCGTCATGCCCATCTCGCGCACCGCCAGGGCGATGCAGAAGGGGATCGACGAGCTGTAGCAGGTACCCGGATTGCAGTCGCTGGCCAGGGCGACGTGCACACCGGCATCCAACAGTGCCCGGGCATCCGGATAGGGCGACTTCGTGGAGAACTCCACGCCCGGCAGCAGGGTGGCCACCGTCGAGGAGTTCGCCAGCGCGTCCACGTCAGCCTCGGACAGGAAGGTGCAATGGTCGACGCTGGCCGCACCCAGCTCGACGGCCAGCTGCACACCCGGCCCGTGACCGATCTGGTTGCCGTGCACGCGCAGCTCCAGACCGGCCGCGCGGCCGGCCTCCAGCACCGTGCGCGACTCCTCGCCGGTGAAGGCGTGCGAGGAGTTGGGCTCGCAGAAGACGTCGATCCAGCGGGCGTGCGGGGCGCAGGCCTCCAGCATCTCGCCGGTGACCAGCTCCACATAGCCCGCGCGGTCGTCGGTGAACTCGGCCGGCACCACGTGCGCTCCCAGGAAGGTGGTCTCGCTGGTGTGGCGACGCGCGATCCGAAGGCTGCGCGCCTCGTTGGCGACATCCAGTCCGTAACCACCCTTGATCTCGACGGTGGTGGTGCCCTGGCGACGCATCTCGTCGAGCCGGATGCCCACCAGACGGTCGAGCTCGGCGTCGCTGGCCCCGCGGGTGGCGTTCACGCTGTTGCCGATGCCACCGCCGTCATAGCGCGCCCCGGTCATCCGGGCGACGAACTCCTCGGAGCGGTCCCCGTCGAAGACCAGGTGCGAATGGCTGTCGACGAAGCCCGGCAGCACCGTGCGCCCGCCCAGGTCGTGGCGGGCGTCGGCGGCCGGCGCCTGGGTGGCATCCCCCACCCAGGCGACCAGCCCGTCCTCGACGACGACGGTCTGGCCGCTGCGGGCACCAATGGCGGCCTGGCCGTCCTCGTCGCAGGTGACCAGTTCGCCGATGCCGGTCAGCAGGGTGGAGCTCATGCCAGCGGTTCCGGCAGGGCGGCGTTCACGGCCTCCAGCAGGCGGCCGTCGACGATCGCCTGGTGCACCAGCTCGATCTCGGGGGCCAGGAAGCGGTCGGGGCCCACACCTTGGTAGCCATCGACGTGCAGCAGCTCGATGACGGCGGCCGAGGCCGGGCCGGGCTGGGGCGGCTTGCGCAGCTCGATGCCGCGGGCAGCGGTGAGCACCTCGATGGCCAGCACGCGGGCCAGGCCGTCGACAGCCCGGCGCAGCTTGCGACCGGCGGCCCAGCCCATGCTGACGTGGTCCTCCTGCATGGCGCTGGAGGGGATCGAGTCGACGCTGGCGGGCACCGCCAGGCGTTTGAGCTCGCTGACGATGCCGGCGGCGGTGTACTGGGCGATCATGTGGCCCGAGTCGGTGCCCGGGTCGTCGGCCAGGAAGGCGGGCAGGCCCTGGTTGCGGGCGACGTCCTGGTAGCGGTCGGTGCGGCGCTCGCTGATGCTGGCCAGGTCGGCGACCGGGATGGCCAGGAAGTCCAGCGCGTAGGCGACGGGCACGCCGTGGAAGTTGCCATTGGAGACCACCCGGCCGTCGTGGGTGACCACCGGGTTGTCGACGGCCGAGGCCAGCTCGTGGCCGGCGACGGTGGCGACGTGGTCGATGGTGTCGCGGCCGGCGCCGTTGACCTGCGGGGTGCAGCGCAGCGAGTAGGCGTCCTGCACGCGGGTGTCCTTGGCCGGGTCGCGGTGGCTGTCGCGGATCGGGCTGTCGGCCAGCACCTTGACCAGGTTGGCGGCGGCGGTGGCCTGGCCCGGGTGGGGACGCAGCGCCATCATGTCGGGGGCGAAGGGGGAGTCGGAGCCGAGCAGGCCCTCGATGCTCATGCCGGCGGCGAGGTCGGCGACGGTGTAGAGCTTGCGCAGGTCGTGGATGGCCAGGCACAGCATGCCGAGCATGCCGTCGGTGCCGTTGATCAGCGCCAGGCCCTCCTTCTCGGTGAGCACGACCGGGGTGATGCCGGCGGCCTCCAGTGCCTTGGCGGAATCCATCTTCTCGCCGGCGGCATCGCGCACGACGCCCTCGCCCATCAGGGCCAGGGCGCAGTGGGCCAGCGGGGCCAGGTCGCCCGAGCAACCCAGCGAGCCGTACTCGTGGACGACGGGGGTGATGCCGGCATTGAGCATGGCGACATAGGTCTCGAGGGTCTCGGGGCGGATGCCGGTGCGGCCGGTGGACAGCGTCTGGATGCGCAACAGCATCAGTGCGCGCACCACCTCGCGCTCCACCTCGGGGCCGCTGCCGGCGGCGTGGCTGCGCACCAGGGAGCGCTGCAGCTGGGCGCGCATCTCGGTGGGGATGTGGACGGTGGCGAGTGCCCCGAAGCCGGTGGAGACGCCGTAGTGGGGCACGGTGTCGCTGGCGAGGTCCTCGATGACCTTGCGGCTGCGACGCACCTCCTCCATGGCCTCGGGGTGGACGCTGACGGTGACGCCCTGGCGGGCGACGGCGACGACCTCGTCGATCTCGAGCGGGGTCACGCCAAGCTGGATGTCGGTGCTCATGGGCCCATTCCATCCGCAGAGGTCCTTGGCACGGCAAGGGCTTGGGTCGGGGTCGAGTCTCACAAGTGAGACCAGGTGCACACTGGTGCCATGAGCTCCCCGACGAAGCCGTCGCCTCCGGCGCGAGGCCAGGCCACGGCAAGCCCCGCCGCCAGCCGCACCCTGGCGGTGCTGGAAGCCCTGGCCAGCTCGCCCGAGCCGCTGGCGGCTGGCCACCTCGCCCGCGAGCTGGGCATTCCGCGCGCCTCGCTCTACCGGCTGTTGTCGACGATGGCCGAGCACGGCTTCGTCATGCCCGTCTCGGACAGCAACCGCTGGGCCCTGGGGGTGGGCGCCTATGAGCTGGCCTGGGCCTACCGGCGCCAGAATCCGCTGCAGCGCATGGCCAAGCCCATGCTCAGCCGGCTGGTGGACAACACCGGCCACAGCGGCCACTTCACCGTGCTGCATGGGCACGACGTGGTCTACGTCATCGAGGAGCGGGCCCCCCACCGGCCCAGCCTGGTGACCGACGTGGGAGTGCGGTTGCCGGCCGAGGTCACTGCCTCTGGGCTGGCGATGCTCGCCGCCCTGCCCGACAGCCAGGTGGCGGCGCTCTTCCCGCACGACGGGTCCCTGGTGCAGCGCGAAGGCCGAGGCCCCTCCAGCCTGGTCGAGCTGCGGCGGATCCTGGCCCAGACGCGCCAGCGGGGCCATGCCGTGGAGGAGCACAGCGTCACCCCAGGGCTGGCCTCCGTGGCGATGGCCGTGGTGGACCGCGCCGGCTTTCCGGTGGGGGCCGTCGCCCTCACCTTCGAGGCCGAGCAGGTGACGCCCGGGCAGCGCGAGCGGCTGGCGGAGGCGATCCGCCACGTCGTGGTGGGCCTGCACGCCCGCCTGGGCAGCACCGCCCCGCCGCGGACCCCATGACGGCCGCACCTCATGACGGCCGCACCTCATGACACAGTCGTGCACAGATCCGTCCCACATGTGGGACAGCTGTGGGTGGACGGGCCTGTTCGCGAAAGCATCGGGTCAGGTCGACTGGGAGCTACGGGCACGGCGCCCACCTCAGTGAAGAGGAGATGAGAGATGAGCCTTGGCAAGCCTGCCCCCGACGCGGACGGCACCCACACCCCGGTGGTCCGCAATGAGTACGGGGTCCCGCAGGAGACCGGCGGCCTGGCCCGCGGCCTGAGCCTGCGACACATCCAGTTCATCGGGCTGGGCGCCGCGATCGGCACCGGCCTGTTCTACGGCTCGGCCAGCGCCATCCAGAAGGCCGGCCCGTCGGTCCTGCTGGTCTACATCATCGCCGGCGCGGCCGTCTTCATGGTGATGCGAGCCCTGGGCGAGATGGCCGTGCGCCACCCGATCCCGGGCTCCTTCGGCCAGTACGCCAGCCGCTACCTGGGGCCCTTCGCCGGCTTCGTCACCGGCTGGTCCTACACCTTCGAGATGATCGTGGTGGCCGTCGCCGACGTCACCGCCTTCGGCATCTACATGGGCTTCTGGTTCCCCGACACCCCGCGCTGGATCTGGGTGGCGGCGGTGATCTGCTTCATCGGCGCCATCAACACCCGCAACGTGAAGGTCTTCGGCGAGCTGGAGTTCTGGCTCACCATCGTCAAGGTCGGCGCCATCATCGCCATGATCCTGGGCGGCCTGGCACTGATGCTCAAGGGGGTCAGCTACCAGCCCGGCACCAGCGCGGGCCTGCACAACCTCACCAACCACGGCGGCTTCGCCCCCAACGGCATCGGCGGCATGGTGGCCTCGCTGGCCGTGGTGGTCTTCGCCTTCGGCGGCGTCGAGAACATCGGCATCACCGCCGGCGAGGCCGCCGACCCCAAGCGCGCCATCCCCAAGGCAATCAACTCGGTGCCGGTGCGCATCCTGCTCTTCTACGTGCTGGCACTGGGCGTGGTGATGGCGCTGGTGCCGTGGAATGCGATCACCGGCGAGGCCAGCCCCTTCGTCCAGATCTTCAGCTCGCTGGGCGTGCCCGCCGCACCCTCGATCCTGAACGCGGTCGTCATCACCGCCGCCGTCTCGGCCATCAACTCCGACACCTTCGGCGCCGGGCGCATGCTCTACGGCCTGGCCCAGCAGGGCCACGCCCCCAAGGCCTTCGCGTCGGTCTCCAAGCACGGCGTGCCCTGGCTCACCGTGCTGGTGATGTGCGGGGCACTGGTGATCGCCGCCGTGCTCAACGCTGTCATGCCGAAGAATGTCTTCGACCTGATCGCCTCCATCGCCACCTTCGCCACGGTGCTGGTGTGGTTCATGATCCTGCTGTCCCACATCGCCATGCGTCGCGAGATCGCCGCCAAGGGCCGTCCCGAGAGCGAGTTCAAGGTGCCGCTGTGGCCCATCGCCAGCTATGCCTCGCTGGTCTTCATGGTCTTCGTGGTGCTGGTGCTCGGCTGGTTCCCCGAGACCCGTATCGCGCTGATCGTCGGCGTGGCCTGGGTGGTGCTGCTGGCCATCGCCTACAGCCTGTGGGTCAAGGGTGAGGGTCGCACCGTGCACGAGCTGACCGACGAGACGCAGCTGATGAAGCCGGTCAAGTAGCCTTCCCGACGCACGACAGGAGCCCGGTACCCCTCGAGGGGTGCCGGGCTCCGGTCGTCCCCGGCGGGCTTCCTGCCCGACTCGGTGGCGACCTCAGTCCTGTTCGGCCTGCTGCACCGCCGCCAGGGCCGCCACTACCGAGGTGCGGGCATCGCCCTCGGTGGCGGGCAGGATCGGGATGCCCATGGAGTGCATGACGCGCTGCATCCCTTCACCCATGTGGTCCACGACGACCGCCTGGATTGCCTGCTCCTTGAGGAAGCGCACGATCCGGGCATGGTGCGCACCGTGGGTGCCGGCGTCGTGCGACTCGTCCCAGGCCACTTCGTGCACCTGCCAGTCGACCACGACCGGTCCGGTGGCCGACGGCTGCACCTCGGCGACGCCAACCCAGTGGGCCCGTCCCCAGGCGTGGGCGCTGAGGCCGTCGGCAGTGGTGGGGGTTGCCAGGATCATCGGTGCTCCTCGTTGCTCAGGTCGCCCGGACGGGCTGCCGGACCTCATTCCTAGGCTACGTGGCACCAAGGGGTGGGATACTGGGCGCCCCGTCCACAAACCACACCCACGGCGCCCCACACCGCAGCATCTGCAACCAGGGGCGCTCTCGACGTGGTTTGTGGACGCGGGACCAGCCGCTCTCAGTCGTGGGCGTGCTTGACGGCGTGCACCGTGGCGTCGAACTGGCGCGTGATCTCGTCGTGGGGGCGGTGGGTGACCAGGCTGACCACGACGGCCACCAGCAGGGCGGCGAGGAAGCCGGGCAGGATTTCGTAGAGGTCGAAGATGCCGCCCTCGACATTGCCCCACCAGGCCACCATGAGGGCACCGGTGACCATGCTGGCCAGGGCCCCGGCCGTGGTGAGCTTGCGCCAGAACAGGCTGAGCAGCACCACCGGGCCGAAGGAGGCACCGAAGCCGGCCCAGGCGAAGGCCACCAGCGCCAGGATCGTGTCGTTCTGCGTCCACGCCATCGCGGCGGCCACGACGGAGACCACCAGGACAGCCATGCGCCCCATCAGCACGTGGTGGCCGTCGGTGCGGTCGTTCCTGTCCAGGGCCTTGTAGATGTCCTCCACCAGGGCCGAAGAGGTGACCAGCAGCTGGCTGGAGACGGTCGACATGATCGCCGCCAGCACCGCGGCCAGCATGAAGCCGGCGATCAGCGGGTGGAAGAGAATCTGGCCCATCTTGATGTAGACGGTCTCGGGATCGGCCAGCGTCACGCCGTTCTTCTGGTGCCAGGCCACACCGACCAGGGCGGTGGCGATGGCGCCCACGACGGCGAAGAGCATCCAGCCGATGCCGATACGACGTCCCGCGCGGGCCTCGGCGGTGGAGCGCAGCGCCATGAAGCGCACGATGATGTGCGGCTGTCCGAAGTAGCCCAGGCCCCAGGCCAGGGCAGAGATGATGCCCATCAGCGCCACCGAGGTGAACGGGTGCGGCAGCACGGCCATCCGGTCGATGCCGGCCCGCGCGTCGGAGGCCTGCACCAGGCGCGAGACCTCGCCGAGGCCACCCAGGTTCACCAGGCCCACCAGCGGGACGGCCACCAGGGCGGCGAACATCATCAGGCCCTGCACGAAGTCGGTGTAGCTGACGGCCAGGAAGCCGCCGAACAGGGTGTAGGCGATGGTGACGCCGGCCACGACGAGCATGCCGGTGCGGTAGTTGATGCCGAAGCTGGACTGCATGAAGACGCCGCCGGCCACCATGCCGGAGCTGACGTAGAAGGTGAAGAAGACCAGGATGATCAGGCCCGAGACGACGCGCAGCAGGCGGCTGCGGTCGTGCAGGCGGTTCTCCAGGAAGCTGGGCACGGTGATCGAGTCATTGGCCTCCTGCGTGTAGGCGCGAAGGCGCGGGGCGACCACCTTCCAGTTCAGCCAGGCGCCGACGGTCAGGCCCACCGCGATCCAGGCCTCCACCAGGCCCTTGGCGTAGATGGCGCCGGGCAGGCCCATCAACAGCCAACCGGACATGTCGGCGGCACCGGCGGACAGGGCTGCGACGGCCGGGTGCAGGTCGCGTCCGCCCAGCATGTAGTCGTTCAGGTTCTTGGTCTTGCGGTAGGAGTACCAGCCGATGAACAGCATGGCGGCCATGTAGGCCACCATCGCGATGGTCTGGAAGGCGGTGTCGCTCATGGGGAGCCTCTCGCACGTCGATGGGGTCGTCGAACGATACCGCGCGCAGGATCGCCCCGGGGTTGATCCACGCTCCGGTCGGCGGACGCCTCGTCGGCCGCGATCCGCAAAAAAGTGTTGCCATCCGTAGGTTGCAGCATGCGGATCTGGCCATTTTCCTGCGGATCACCCTCAACTCGTGCCCGTTCGGGAGTGATTGGCGACGGCGTAGGCTCGGCCGGGTGAGTGTCGAGTTCGAGTACCTGGGCCTGAAGGACCACCCGCCGCGCCGGGTGGAGTACCACGAGGCCTGGGAGCACCAGCGGGAGGTGCACGCCCGGGTTGCCTCGGGCGAGACCGGCAACCAGGTGATCTTCGTCGAGCACGACCCCGTCTATACCGCGGGCCGCCAGACCAAACCCCATGAGCGGCCCTTCGACGGCACCCCGGTGGTCGATGTCGACCGCGGCGGCAACATCACCTGGCACGGGCCGGGCCAGCTCGTCGGCTACCCGATCGTCCAGCTGCCCGACCGGGTTGGCGTGGTGGACCACGTGCGTCGGGTCGAGCAGGCCGTCATCGACGTCCTGGCCAGCTACGGCATCCTTGCGGGACGGGTGCCGGGGCGCACCGGGGTGTGGCTGCCCGCCGACGACCCCAGCACCGTTCCGCTGGTGGAGCCAGGCCGTCACCACAGGGCCGGCGACACCGACCGCACCGGCAACTTCACCTTCGATGCCCCCGCGGTGGCCGCGCCCGCCACGGGAGGTCTGCAGCTGGCCAGCGTCGAGGGCCAGGCCCCGGCCGTCGGGCAGGCGATGGGTGGTGCGGAGCGCAGCGGGCATGGTCCGAGCGTGCGAGGACCGTTCGATGACGCGCGGAGCGCGGGGGGTTCGAGGGGGGTCGGCCCCCCTCGCCAGGGGATGCGCCCGGAACGCAAGATCTGCGCCATTGGCATCCGGGTGACGAAGCGGACCACCCTGCACGGCTTCTCGATCAATGTCTCCAACACGCTGGACGGGTTCGACAACATCGTGCCGTGCGGCATCAGTGACGCCGGTGTCACCACCATGGCGGCCGAGATGGACGGCCCGCCGCCGACCCTCGTGGAGCTCGCCGAGCGGCTGGAACCGCTGCTCGCGGCCCACCTTTCCCGGGAAGGTAACCTGAAGAAGTGACGATTGCACCTGAAGGCCGAAAGCTCCTGCGCGTCGAGGTCAAGAACTCCCAGACCCCGATCGAGCGCAAGCCGTCGTGGATCAAGACCAAGGCCGTGATGGGTCCCGAGTACCGCGACCTGCAGAACCTGGTGAAGGGCGAGGACCTGCACACGGTGTGCCAGGAGGCTGGCTGCCCGAACATCTTCGAGTGCTGGGAGGACCGCGAGGCCACCTTCCTGATCGGCGGTGACCAGTGCACCCGTCGCTGCGACTTCTGCCAGATCGAGTCCGCCAAGCCCGAGGGCTATGACCCGGCCGAGCCGGTGCGCGTGGCCGAGAGCGTGCAGAAGATGGGGCTGAAGTACGCCACCATCACCGGTGTCTGCCGCGACGACCTTGAAGACGAGGGTGCCTGGCTCTATGCCGAGACGATCCGCAAGGTGCACGGGCTGAACCCGGGCGTGGGCGTCGAGATGCTCGCGCCCGACTTCAGCGGCAAGAAGGAATTCCTTGACCAGCTCTTCGAGGCCCGGCCCGAGGTCTTCGGGCACAACGTGGAGACTGTGCCGCGCATCTTCAAGCGCATCCGCCCCGGCTTCCGCTACGAGCGCTCGCTCGAGGTGCTCACCATGGCCCGCGAGGCCGGCCTGGTGACCAAGAGCAACCTGATCCTGGGCATGGGTGAGACCCGCGAGGAGATCAGCCTGGCCATGCAGGACCTGCACGATGCCGGCACCGAGCTGCTGACCCTCACGCAGTACCTGCGCCCGGCCGTCACCCTGCTGCCCATCGACCGCTGGGTGACCCCGGAGGAGTTCGACGAGCTGGCCGAGGAGGCCACCGAGATCGGCTTCAGCGGCGTGATGAGCGGCCCGATGGTGCGCTCCTCGTACCGCGCCGGCCGCCTCTACCGCCAGGCGATCGAGGCCCGCGCTTGATCTGGCAGCACAGCACGGCGACGGCCGGGCGGTGGGACACCCGCCCGGCCCTCGTGCACCATGTGGGCAGGGATCGTTGCCAGGGAGCGCCGATTTCCTTGCAGACAACAGGAGGGGACCGATGATGACCGGGGGGATGCAGGAGCACACGTCGACGGGTTTCGACCTGGTGCTGATGGAGGCCGACGACAAGCAGGCCATCTACGAGACCTGGGTGCAGCTGAGTTCGCAGACCCACGGCTTCCACCGCTATGTCATCGACCAGGGCATCTGCCATCGCATCGACAAGCTGAAGCCCACCAATTGTGACCTGTCGCTGGCCACCCGGATCGCCGCGGCGATCAGCCGGGCCTACCGGGAGCAGGGCCGGCTGCCCGAGAGGATCACGCGCGAGTACTGGTGAGGCCCAGCTGCGTGCCGCGGTTGAAGACGGCCGAGCCCATCGGGCGGCTCGCCAGCCAGAAGCCGGTGGCCAGGGCAAGGTAGCCCAGGCCGATGGCCACCATCAGCGGGCGTGAGACGCCGCCGGGCGGGATGATGGCCGCCGCCAGCACCGAGGCGAGCACGATCGCGGCATTGAAGACCACGTCGTAGATGACGAAGACGCGCCCCTTCACCTCGTCGTCGACATGGGCCTGGACGACGGTGTCGATGCAGATCTTGAGTGACTGCGCGAACCAGCCGATGAAGAAGCTCGCCACCACCAGCGGCCAGCGCCGCAGCACCAGACCGGGCAGCAGCTGCACCAGCGCGCTGGCCAGCAGCACCACCACGATGCTGCCGCGCATCCCCAGCCGGTGCGCCAGCGGCGGCACCAGCAGCACCGAGCAGGCGAAGCCCACACCGCTGGCGGCCATCCACAGCCCGATGTCGGCCATCGCCGCATTCACCTCGGTGGGGGCGTGGACGTGGTTGCGGAAGAGCAACAGGACGCTGACCAGGGTCAGTCCGTAGAGCACCCGCTGGTAGGTGATGGTCACCAGCCCCAGCAGGGCGGGACGCCGGTGCGCCAGATGGCGGCCGGCGTCGTGGAGGGCGTGCAGGGTCTCGACGAAGCGGGTCCGGGGTGCGGGGTCGAGCGGGCCGAGGCTGCGCGGCGACAACCGGGAGGCCACCAGGCTCGAGGTGGCCCACATCGCGGCGGCGCAGCAGAAGATGACGGCATCGGCCATCGCGGCCGGCCAGGGGCTGGCCAGCCGGATTGCTCCGGCCAGCGCCCCGCCCAGCAGCAGGGTGGTGGGGCCGATCATCGGCATCACCGCCGAGGCGGTGAGGAATTCGTCGTCGTCGATGGTGTGCTGCAGCCCGGCGCTGAGCCCGGCCAGCACGAAACGGTTGAGGGCCAGCGCCACCATCAGGCAGCCGAACAGGGCGGTGGAGACCAGCGGTGCCGTCGAGCCGGTGGCGACGATCGCCGCGATCACCAGTGCCAGGACGCAGCGCGTCGCGTCCACCACCACCGCCACGGTGCGGCGCGACCACCGGTCGAGCAGTCCGCTGACGAAGGGGCCGACGATGCTGAAGGGCATCAGGGTGATGGCGAACATCGCCGCGATCGCCCAGGCGGTGGGTTGCTGGGCGGGGTTGAACAGGATGTGGCTGGCCATGCCCACCTGCAGGGTGCCGTCGGCGCACTGGGTCAGGGCGCGGATGGTGACCAGCTTGCGGAAGCGGTCGTGGCGCAGGAGGCGTCGCAGGTTCTGCACGAACTGCACGGCATCCTCCTGGTCTGGTCCCGCGGGTGCGGGACCCTGCGATGCTACCGGGCCGGCGCGAGGAGCTCCCACGAGGCCGGATGGGGCGGGTGGCCGCCGCGGACTTGACCGCCAGGCTTGAATGGGGACATGTCTTCCCTCTTCGAACCGATCAGCCTTCGCGGGCTCGAGGTCCGCAACCGTGCCTGGGTCTCGCCCATGTGCCAGTACAGCGTCGAGGAGCGCGACGGCGTCGTCGGCGACTGGCATCTGGTGCACTACGGCAGCTTCGCCGCCGGTGGCTGGGGCCTGGTGGTGAGCGAGGCGGCCGCCGTGCTGCCCGAGGGCAGGATCAGCCCCTTCGACGCCGGCATCTGGGGCGGCGAGCACGTCGCGGCCTGGCGCCGGATCAACGCCTTCATGCACTCCCACGGCGCCAGCACCGGCATCCAGATCGCCCATGCCGGCCGCAAGGCGAGCACCGACCGCTGGTGGCAGGGCGTCGCGCCGCGCACCGTCCCGGTGGAGGAGGGCGGCTGGCAGCCGGTCGGCCCCACTGGTGCGCGCGGTGCCGGTGAGGAGTTCACCACCGAGGTGAAGGCCCTCGACGAGGACGGCATCGCCCGCGTGGTGGAGGCCTTCGCCGAGGCCGCGGTGCGTGCCGAGAAGGCCGGTTTCGACGTGGTCGAGGTGCACGCTGCCCATGGCTACCTGCTGCACCAGTTCTACTCGCCGCTGAGCAATACCCGCACCGACCGGTGGGGTGGCAGCTTCGAGAACCGGGTGCGCCTGGTGCTCGAGGTGGTCGACGCGATCCGGCAGCGCTACCAGGGGGTGCTGGCGGTGCGGATCTCGGCCACCGACTGGGTCGAGGAGGGATGGAGCGTCGAGGACTCCGTCGCCCTGGCCCAGCTGCTCAAGGAGCATGGCGTCGACCTGGTGGACTGCTCCACCGGCGGCAATGTGATGGCGCAGATTCCCGTCGGCCCCGGCTACCAGGTGCCCTTCGCCGAACAGGTGCGGCGCGAGGCGGGCATCGCCACCAGCGCGGTGGGCATCATCGAGACCCCGGAGCAGGCGGAGCAGATCATCGCCGAGGGCCGGGCCGATGCGGTGATGCTGGGCCGGGAGGCGCTGCGCGACCCGAACTGGCCGCTGCGCGCCGCGCACGTGCTGGGCGTGCCCAATGAGGACGCGCCGTGGCCCAAGCAGCGCTGGCGTGGCTACTGGCGCTGAGCTGAGCCGAGCTGAGCTGAGGGGGCGGGGCAGGCGACGGTCAGCCGGCGGCCAGGCGCCAGTCGAGGAATTCGCGCAGGTCGCCGGTCTCGCCGTCACGCCCGCCGCGCCCCACCACCAGTGGGGGGTCGGTGGGCTGGAGCTTCACGCCGGTGAGCCGGGCCATCGCCCCGGCCGGGACGGTGAGGACGTAGTAGCCGCCGTCGGTGCCGATGGCGATGGACTGGTTCTGCCGCAGGTACCAGCCCTGCCGGTCGGTCTTGACCTGGTGGCCCTGCAGGGTGGTGGCGCGCAGCGGGGTGGGTGCGATGCCTCGGCGGGTGGCCTCGGCGACGAACTCGTCGATCATCTGCTGGGCGACGACTGCCTCCGCCTTGGCCTGCTGCTCGGCCAGTTCGACGCGGCGGCGGGCATCCTGCTGGCGTTGGCTCATGCAGGCCACTGTAGGCAGCACCGGGCTCGCTACACACCATTTTCGGCGTGCTCGTCCTGCGATGCGGTTGGCTCTTCTGGGTGCTCGCCACCCCAGGGATTTTGTCGGTGGCTGCGGATAGCGTGCGAGCATGGCCAGGACTTCCCAGCGAACCTCCAAGAAGCGCGCGGTGTTCTACTGGCGCAGTTGCGTGTCTCAGCGGCATCTTGAGGAGGCATGTGAGTACTTGGTGGATGCGCTGGGTGTGGACTGGCCGAGCGTGGAAGCCCGGGCGGATGTGGTGGCCGTACTGAAGGGCCGGTTGCGACAGGCAGAGAGAGGCCGCCTTCGTCCGCGCGAGGAGTGCAAGCCGATCCGAAAGGATCCTGAGCTGTATGAGATTCGGTGGACCGAGGACGTACGGGTGGTCGATCGGGACCCGGTCTCAGGCTTGTTCCTGCCGGAGAGAAATGTGCATGTTCGCCTCTACTACGCAGAACGGGATGGTGAGTCCTGGTTTTTGGGGTTGCATGGTCACGAGAAGAGGTTCGGCTGGTCGGACGTGGAAACCGAAGCCATGCAGGACGCGGAGATCGCCCGTGCCGCGAGCATCTACCGGCAGGAGGCCCACTGTTGCTGGGGGGTACCTGAGCTTCAGGAGGCCCATCCTCGTGGGCTTGAAAACACTCCCACCCGAGCATAAGCTCAAACTTATGAACAACGAACCGTTCGAGGTGGTGCAGGCGCGAGCCGACGCCCTGGTTGAAGCGCTTGAGGACCTGAAGTTCGACCTGGTGGAGCTGCGCGAGAAGCGCATGACCCAGAAGGACGTTGCCGAGCGCATGGGGATGAGCCAGTCGGCGGTCTCGCAGTTCGAGCGGTATGACTCGAACCCCACGCTCACGACCCTCCGTCGCTATGCGCTGGCTGTCGGTGCCCGCCTGCGGATCGAGGTGGTGGACGATGTGGAGGAGCAGCCAGTGGCGACGACGACGTCGGGGGAGGACTTCACCTTCATGGACTCCGGACGGGACGTGATTGTCACGGACATGACGGGGGTCATGGCCGATGCCTGAGTTGGAAGAGCTGCATCGACTTGCCCAGCGGGCCTCACTCCAGTCGGTGGCCTGTCGCCTGCTGAGTGCGGAAGCGGCGTCGGATCCAGCGGCAGGGACGGCCGAGGTGGAGGCATCCCCGACCTTCGAGCTTCGCATCGCAAGGCCAGACGCCCCCAAGCCCTTTGACAGCTTCCTGGTCGGGGTGCGGATCGACGCGCAGAGCAATCGTGGGCGCGCGGCGGTCTGGTACGAGGCGCACTATGCCTTGACGGGTGAACCTGAGCCGGTCGGACTGCCGCTCCTGACGCAGTTCGCCAACGAGGTGGCCGTGATGGTGCTGCTGCCGTACCTGCGTGAAGGGCTGGCGGATGTCACCCGGCGTGTGTGGGGGTCAACGCTCCTGGTGCCGATGATGCAGCGGGGGCAACTCGTCTTCTCGGTTCCGAGCCAAGAAGGGTAACTGCCTCCAGCCTGAGGGTGCCTGTCCGTCCGCGCTCTCCTCGATGGAGGCGGGCGTCCCAGTCGGCGCCGCCGCTGCTGTTGGCACGTTCAAAAAAAGAGGCACCTAGGGGCTGCTGGTCACCCCCAGCAACCCCCAGGGCGTATGTGGACCACCACGAGTGTCAGTGCTGATTGGCCGACCGCGGGCTCATGAGTTGATCGTGCAAGTCATGGATCCTGCGGGACTTCTCTGCGGTGATGCAACGTATTCAAGCACCTAGAGGGTCCCAGAGCCAACCGGATGAGAAGAAAAGAATAAGAATGGCCTGAAATGGCGCTCCAGACCGTGCAAGGCGCTCCCCCAACAGTTCTGGAAAGACAGTCCGGCCTCGCCAACCACCCCGGGGGAAGGGCGGCCGACAGGGCCGGATGCGTCAGTCGGCGGCGAGGGCTTCCGTCGGGGTGGCATTGGCAGCCCTGCGGCCCGGCAGTACTGAGGCCACCGCCGCCGCGACCAGCGTGATCGTGATCAGGCCCACCATCATCGGCCAGTTGGTCGCGAACTGCATGGGAGCGTCGATCCCCGCCTGCCGCAGCAGCGCCTTGATGCCCAGCCAGCCGAAGAAGGTGCCGGCGCTGACGCCCACCACCACGCCGGCCAGGCCCAGCAGCAGCGCCTCCACCAGCAGCATCAGCCGCAGCCCGGCGCGCTGCATCCCCAGCGCCCGCAACAGGGCCGACTCGCGGGTGCGCTCCAGGACGCTCAGGCCCAGGGTGTTGCCCACACCCACCAGGGCGATCAGCACCGCCACGCCCAGCAGCGCCGAGGTGATCAGCAGCAAGGTGTCCAGCACCCGGCTCACCATGTAGGCCTCCGCCACCGCACCGGTGGCGAAGACGCCGGGGGAGGCCTGCTGCACCTTCTGCAGCGGCGCCATCGTCGCGCCCATGTCATCCCGGTCGGCCAGACGGGCCCAGTACAGGTGCGGGCTGGGATCGGCCACCAGCTTCGCCAGCGTCTTCGGCGAGACGATCACCACCCCGTCCATGGGGGCCGCCTCGTCGGGCAACGCGGTCAGCGTCACCGACTGGCCCTTGCTGCCGGTGAAGGTCAACTTCGTCCCCGCCTTGTACCCCTGGGTGAGTGCCCTGCCCTCGGGGACGGTGGCCGCCATGTCGGCGCGGGCGATGGCCGTGGCCTTCGGGTCCAGCGCCACCACGGTGACCGGCTGGTGCTCGGAGTCCATCACCGTGCCGCCCTGCATCACCACGCTGCGCTCCACATTCGGCAGATCCTTGAGCTTGGCCACCACCTGGCTCGACAGCCCCCGCTGGGCAGCCGCCGTCGGGTCCTGCGAGGTGAAGTCACCCAGGCTGAAGACCTGGACGTCGACCGGATAGCGCGAGTCGATCTCGGTCAGCACGGTGCGCTCGGCCGTTGCGCTGCCCACCTGCAGGGCGACGATCAGGCCACAGGCCAGCATCAGTGCGGTGGCCGTCGCGGCAGCCCGTCGCGGATTGCGCGCCGAATTGCTCGCCGCCAGGCGAGCCGACGGACCAGCGAAGCCCACCAGGCGACCCAGGGCGCGCAGCACCCACGGGATGTAGATCGGTGCGGCGAAGAGCACGCCGATCGTGATCAGCAGCGAACCGCCCACCGCCAGCAGCACCGGGTTGTCGGCCGCCGACGAGTCCTCGCCCACCGGCACCCGCAACGAGCGCCAGGCCAGCCAGGCACCGGCCAGCGCGATCAGCCCACAGACCAGGGCCCGCACGATCGACGTGCGTCGCACCTGCTCGCTGGTGGCCACCGGCTGCAGCGCCTCCAGCGGCGAGACCCGGGTGGCCTTCAGTGCGGGAAGCATCGCGGCCAGCACCGTCAGCACCACGCCGAGGAGCAACTCGGCGCCCAGCTCACCCCACGGGAAGCCCAGGCCCCAACGGGTCGCCCTGGTGTAACTCGCCCCGGCCCAGGCCAGCACCGTGCCGAACAGCAGTCCCAGGGTCGAGCCGATCATGCCCAGCAGCACCGCCTCGGCCAGGAAACGTCGCCGCACCTGCGCACCGGTGGCACCCACAGCCCGCAGGAGCCCGATCTGGCGACGACGCTGGGCCAGCAGGATGGTGAAGGTGTTGGCGATGGTGATCAGGCCCACCACGGCGGCGATGGCGCTGAAGACGAACAGGGCGTACTTCATCACGTCGAAGTCGCCGGTCACCCCATCCATGGCGACCTCCTGGGCCTGCTCGCTGGTGCGCACCTCCAGGTTGCGGCCCGTGGCACCATCAGGGGTCTCGTCCGGGTCCGTGACCAGCGGCGACAGCACGCGCCGCAGCTCGTCCCGGATGGCCTCGGGATCGGTGCCGTCGGCCAGCGCCAGCACCCAGCTGGGGTTGGGGCCGGCCGAGCCCACCTCGCCGGCCAGCGCGGAGGGCGCCAGGTAGGCCGACTGGAAGAACATGCTGGGCGGGTCGTCCGACAGACCCACCACCGTCAGCTTCTCGTCCCCATTGGCCACCGTGTCGCCCACTCCCGCCTCCAGCTCCTCGGCGAGCTGGGCGGACAGCGCCACCTGGCCCTTCTTGGTGGGCCAGGCCCCCTCGGTGAGCTGTGCCCACCGGAAGCGTTCGGTGGGAGTCCCATAGAGGGAGACGTAGACGGTGGCGGAGTCGGTGCTCAGGGCCGAGGCGCTGCTGAGGCTCGGCTCGGCGGCCTCCACCCCGTCGATGCCCATGACCGCCTTGCGCACCTGGGCGTCGGTGGTGCCGTCCTTGGCCGAGGCGATGTCGACCACCAGGTCTGCCGTGGAGCTCGGCAGCGCCATCGAGCGGCCCGTCGCCGTCGACTGGGTCTCCATGAAGATGCTGACACCGCTCATGAAGGCGATGCTGATCGCGATCGCCACCAGCGTGGCGACGATCCGCCCGGGGTGCTGGCGCACCTCGCGTGCTGCGTCGGCGAACATCAGGCACCCACCTCGGTCAGCGCCTGGTTGACCGACTCGACGCTGGGACGGTCGATGTCGTCGACGATCCTGCCGTCGAGCAGGATCAGGGCCCGGTCTGCGTGGGCCGCGGCCTTGGCGTCGTGGGTGACCATGATGATCGTCTGGCCCAGCTCGTCGACGCATCGACGCAGATAGCCCAGCAGTGCCGTGCCGGTCTTGGAGTCCAGGGCCCCGGTCGGTTCGTCGGCGAAGATCACGTCGGGCCGGGTGACCAGCGCCCGGGCCATCGCGACGCGCTGCTGCTGGCCGCCCGAGAGCTCGCTGGGGCGGTGGTCCAGGCGCTCGTCGAGGCCCAGCGAGTTCACCAGCTGGTCGAGGAAGTCCTTGTCCGGCTTCTTACCCGCCAGCTCCAGCGGCAGCACGATGTTCTGCCGGGCCGTCAGCGTCGGCAGCAGGTTGAAGGACTGGAAGACGAAGCCGATGCGGTCGCGGCGCACCAGGGTGAGCTGCTTGTCGTTGAGCTCGTTGAGCACCTTGTCGCCCATCACCACCTGCCCGGAGGTGATCCGGTCGAGGCCGGCCAGGCAGTGCATCAGCGTCGACTTGCCCGAGCCGGAGGGGCCCATGATGGCGGTGAAGGAGCCCTTCTCGAAGCCCACGTCCACCCCGTCGAGTGCCCGCACCTGGGTGCGTCCCGAACCGTAGACCTTCACCAGGTCGACGGCCTGGGCCGCCAGTTCCCCACTGCGACCACTCGAAGGTCGCGGCGCGGGGCGGGGGCGGACGGACTGGGCGGCTGCCTCGGTTTCCGACGCCGAGGCCACCCCACGGCGTAGCGTGGCCGACGTGTGGACCACCTCGTGCTCGGATGCTGGGTGCGACATGGATGAAGCCTCTCCTCGCTGGTGCGGAGCCCCATGGCTCCCGACCCGGCAAGCCTAGGAAGGGACCGGGGCCGTTGGCGACGGACCACGGTGGCCTTCTGGCGCCCGCGACGTCATCCCACGGGATGGTGCGGACCCCCTGGTCGCTCAACCGCCGGGCTGATGCGCGCCCGAGCCCAGGAGGGTGCCGAGGAGGCTGCCGGCACAGCGGCCTGGCGGGCTAGAGTCACGATGTCCACCAGGAGGCCGCAGGGTCGGCACTGAACCCCACCGCTGTCCGGGCCGGACCACCCCTTCCCCGCCTTGGCGGAAAGCCCATCCCACAGGGAGTCCCCATCCCACAGGGAGTCCCCATGATCGACGGCTGGACCCAGACAATGGGGGCCATGCCCCTGCTCGGCATCGCCGCCGCCGCCATCGCCCTGATCCTGGTGCTGGTGATCGTCTTCAAGCTGCACGCCTTCCTCACCCTGGTGCTGGTCAGCCTGGCGACCGCCTTCGCCACCGGCATTCCGGCGGGCGAGATCGTCCCCACCCTGACCAGCAGTTTCGGCAACACACTGGGGTCGGTGGCCCTGCTCGTGGGGCTTGGTGCGATGCTCGGCAAGCTCATCGAGTACTCCGGCGGCGCCCAGGCGCCGGCCGACCGGCTGATCAGTCTCTTCGGTGAGTCCCGCGCACCCCTGGCGTTGGGCGTCGCCTCCCTGCTGATGGGCTTTCCGATGTTCTTCGACGCCGGCCTGGTGGTCATGTTGCCGGTCATCTTCGCCGTCGCCGCCCGTCTCGGCGGGCCCGTGCTGCGCTATGCCATCCCGTCTGCCGTCGCCTTCTCGGTGATGCACGTCTTCGTGCCGCCGCATCCCGGCCCCGTCACCGCCACCGAGCTCTAGGGCGCCAACCTGGGCCTGGTGCTGGCCCTCGGCCTGCTCATCGCCATCCCCACCTGGTACGTCTCGGGCTACCTGTGGGGCAAGGTCTGCGCGCGCCAGTTCCCCTTCACCGACACCAACGGCCTGTTCGGCACCATCGACGGCGACGCGGTCAAGAACCCGCCCAAGGTCTCCACCGTGGTGCTCGTGCTGCTGCTGCCGATGCTGCTCATCTTCATGAACACCGGCCTCGACTTCCTGCGCGCCGCCGGCGCCGTCTCCAAGGACGCCCCCTGGTTCCACGTCGCCCGCACGCTCGGCTCCTCACCCGTGGCCCTGCTCATCTCGGTGCTGGTGGCCCTGGTCGCCCTCGGCTTCGCCCGCGGCGAGGACGGCACCGCGCTGGAGAAGATCGTCGCCTCCTCGCTGGGCCCCATCTGCTCGGTGGTGCTCATCACCGGCGCAGGCGGCATGTTCGGCGGCGTCCTGCGCACCTCCGGCATCGGCCAGGCACTCAGCGACTCGATGGAGGGCATCGGCCTCCCCGTGATCGTCGCCGCCTGGGTGATCGCCGTCGTGCTGCGCCTGGCGCAGGGCTCGGCCACCGTCGCCCTGGTGACCGCCACCGGCCTGATGGCCCACGCCGTCGCCACAGGCGGTTTCTCCAGCGGTGAGGTGGTCGCGATCACCCTGGCCACCGCCGCGGGCTCGGTCTTCGGCAGCCACGTCAACGACTCCGGCTTCTGGCTGGTGGGCCGGCTGTTCGGCATGGACGTGTCCACCACGCTGCGCACCTGGACGGTGCAGCAGACCCTGGAGTCGCTGCTGGGCTTCGCCGGCTCGCTGCTGCTCTTCGCGGTGCTCTGAGCCTCACCCCGGGCGGCGTCGTGATCTGCGACATCGCATGACCTGACAGACGGCGGGCGGACCCTGGTGA
>NZ_JBHWOO010000157.1:0-15946 GCF_043424415.1 Luteococcus sp.
TACTGGTTACGCCACCGGTAATACGTCTGCTCGGATATCCCAAGCTCCCGACACACCGCGGCGATGTCGCTGCCGTCGGCGAGCATCCTGTCGGCCTGCCCGAGCTTGCGGACGACCTGCTCCGGGGTGTGACGCTTCCTGATGTTCGACATGATCTGACCAGTCTCCCTGCCCGCAACCACGGGCGACAGGACGACTCCCAGAACCACCGGACCTACAAAACGGGGTCAGCCCAGGGTCACAGTCCTGCCCGGAGCGTCGTCGCTGCTGGTGCCATGTCGATGACCATAACTTTCGGCAGGTCACGACTGGCAGGCCTTCGCAAGCGCATCAGGTAGTCAACAGCATGAGCGCCCTGGACGTGGCACAGAACGCGTGCAGTAGAGGGTGGTCACACCCTGGAGCGGTCAGTGTCAGATCCGGGTCAGTGCGATGCAGTCCTGGTCATGGAAACAAGACTTCCTGACGCGATGCAACGCACCGCCACCGCCACCGCCCAGCATGAGCTGGTCGACCCGCTGGACGAGCTCCTCACGCGCGTACGCGGGAGTAGCCAGGATGCCCACAGTGATGGTGTCTCGGAGTAGCTCATTTTCTGCGGCCCATCTGGCTGAGAAGACCTTCGTAGCTTTGAAGGTCCGGGGAACCCGCGAGAAGAAGGATTGGTGCTGCAGGGCCTGCTTGGTTGTCATCTGCGCCATCAACAAGCGCGAAGGCCATGGCGTCACGGTCAAAGAGGTGTCCTTCTACGCGAAGAAGGTGGCGCCAAGTTCTGAGGCAAGGACAAGACGGCACGGCGGGGCGTCCCCCACGGGAGGGCTTCATGGAGGACTGGGAAGGGTCCACCGGCGATGCCGAGCTCGCATGAAACAACCACTTCGTAGGAGGCCGCTCTCGGAGGGGCCGGGTCGTGGATGCAGGATGCCGGACCTTTGTAGGCACAACGAAGGCTGACGCCGCTGCTGCCGTGGCCCGCCATGTGGTTCAGGAAAGCCGCCGGAAGCTGGCTCCACTGTGTCGATGTCTGTGAGCACGATCCCCACAGAAGATGATGTGAATACAGTTCACACTTGACATGAAGTGAAAACGTGATCTACTGTCTTATCCATGAAGCGAAACGTACACAACATTGCGGCGGGGCAGGGTCCCTGCCCCCGTCATATGCACCACCGTCTCGTGGTGGTCGACATTGAGAACATCGCCCAAGGTGGCGTGATGGCGCCATGGCAGGCGCATCTGGTTCAGGAAGAGCTGCGCCGCAGCATGGGCCTGAACGGTGGTGACCATGTGGTCATTGGCGTGAGTCACGTCGGAGTGCTGAACAGTTGGCTGGGATGGGAAGGCACCCGACCGCGTATCGTCGCCAAGTCCGGACCGGACGGTGCCGACCTTGCGCTGCTTGAGGTGCTCGCCACCGAGCAGGTTGCTGCCCGGTATGACGAGGTGGTGCTCGCCTCTGGCGATGGCATCTTCACTGAAGCTGTGACTGCTCTGCAGGCTGCCGGTACGGTTGTCACCGTGGTGGCTTGGATGAATCACTGCGCGAAGCGGCTGCGGCTGGCCGCCTACCGCACCACCCTGTTGGCATCCGAGACGCGGCTGGCAGGTGCGGCATGAGCCGCCCGCAGGCTCAGGGCCTGCTCACGGCCAGCGACATCGCCGACCTGGCCGGCGTCTCCCGAGGAGCGGTGAGCAACTGGCGCAACCGCGCTGATGACTTCCCCAAGCCCGCCGGGGGGACCGCCACCAAACCTCTGTTCTCCAGCCCCGAGATCATCTCGTGGCTCACCGATCACGGGCATGCCCTGCGAACCGATGACGGGCAGGCCGCGGTCTGGGCCGCGATGAACCATCTGCGCGGCGTCGTTGACCTGCGTGACGCCGCATCCCTGGTGGTCGCTCTCCTCACTGAACACGCGACCGGCAACTCCTTCGACCCGTTCTCCCATGACAGCTACGCACGTATCGCTCAGCCAATCCGGGAGCAGGACCTCCAGGCCGTGCGTGATGCGATCGCCGACGTTCCTGTTGATCGGGCTGCTGCTGTCGCGGACTTTGTTCTGGAGCGCACCGCCAAAGCGATGGGCAAGATGGGCGGTGAGGCCGGATTCGTCGGGTCACGCACCTCCACGCTCTTGGCCAATCTCGCCGCGTCCCGTTCCCATGGTGTGCTCTACGACCCCGCCTGCGGTATTGCTGCTGCGCTGATCGGTGCATCCGATGACAGTCACCGTTGGAGTCGCCTTGTCGGACGAGACATCTACAGCGCGGCGCTGCGTCTGGCCGAGGATCGGGCCCGGCTCCGGTCCCTCGAACTGGACCTTCGCCAAGCCGACGTGCTGGCCAGTGATCCCGACCCTGACCTGGTGGCCGACACCATCATCCTTGAACCCCCGTTCGGTCTACGTATGGACGCTGACGAACGGTTCGCGGACAGCCGCTTCGTCTTCGGTCTCCCGCCGCGTACCAGCGCAGACAGCGCTTGGCTCCAGCACGTGATTGCTCACCTCGCCCCCGAAGGGCGCGGCTACGTCATCACCCCGATGGGGCCCCTGTTTCGCGGCGGGAAGGAAGCTCACATCCGCGCTGCACTGCTGGATGCCGGCTGTATTGAGGCCATCATTGCGCTGCCCGGCAAGATGGTGCCCCACACCGCCATCGCCTTGGCACTGTGGGTGCTGCGCGCACCCCGGACCAATCATGATGGGCAAGTTCTGCTCATCGATGCCTCCCGCACCCACGCCCCCGAGGACCACGTTGCGTCCTGGCTTACGGACTCCGTAGCCCGTCGCGACCTGCCTCACATCACTGTCAGCGTGGGCGACCTGATCGAGGACGGCGCCAACCTCACACCCCAGCGCTGGACCGACCAGACCACCGTGGACCCCGAGCAGCTCGTCACGACCTACCGAGACGCCATCACCCAAGTCACTCGCCTGACCGGCGACCTCGATGCCCAGGTCGCCGCGATGGGTGACGCGCCAGACCTGGCCGACACCCGAGCCATGATCATCGCCGAGCTTCTCAGCGAGGACGTCCTCGAACAGCGCCCCGGGAAGGCTTTTGGCCGCTACCGTGATGCCGACGCCTCACTCGAAGCACACCTGGTCACCGCCGCCATGATTCGCGACAACACACTCCCGGATCCCGCACCCGACCACACCTACTCGGATCTCACCCATCCTGGGGACGTGCTGGTCACCACCATGAACACAATCCGCGCCATCGTCGACCACAGCGGTGGACACCTGCACGGCACCGGCATCACCCGGCTTCGGATCACAAACCCCGACGTGCTGAGCCCCGACTACCTGGCCGCGATGCTCATGGGGGAGTGGAACAATGACCTGCAGGCCGGCACCACCATCACCAGAGCCCCCGTCAAGGAACTCACCATCCCCATGGCGACACTGGCTGACCAACAGTGCATCACTACCGCAATCAACCAAGCCCAGCAGATCCACCAGCTCGCCACACGCCTCGCCCGTCACGCCGACGACGTCACCATCGCTCTGCGCAACGCCGTCCGCTACAACGCACCTCTCACGAACCCCCAATCGTGATCGGCAGGGGAGTGCCCAGCCCACTACGGGCTGGGCACCCCCGGCACACCCGCCGGTCCCCGCTTTTGTCCCACCTGCATGGCAAAGTCCCTCCTGACAGCCCGCGACAATGGTGACCGGCCAGGTCATCCACACACCCGACCCATCCAAGGAATCCATCAGTGACTACCAGCACGACCCAGATGAGCCAGCAGCAGCTGGAACGTGTCCTATGGGACGCCGCGAACGCGCTGCGCGGCCCCGTCGACCCGGGCGACTTCAAGGCCTACGTGTTCCCCGTGCTGTTCTTCAAGTGGATCAGCGACTCCTGGGATCATCACCACGCCGAAGCTTTGGCTCAATGGGGCGACGACCTGGACGACGAGATCGAGGCCGACTTCCAGCCCTTCACCGTCCCCGCAGGCTGTCACTGGCGCGATGTTCACCAGACCGTCACCAACGTCGGAGTGAAGCTCAACTCGGTGCTTCGCCGAATTGAACAGGCCAACCCAGACCTGGTTGGAGTGTTCGGAGACATCAACTGGGCCAACACCGACCGCTTACCCGAAACTGCGCTCGTCGCCCTGCTGGACGCCTTTCACGCGGTCAAGCTCGACCCCGACCACGTCCAGGGTGACCTCCTGGGCGCCGCGTATGAGTACCTGCTGCGGGAGTTCGCCGAAGCCTCAGGAAAGAAGGCTGGCGAGTTCTTCACCCCCCGCCACGTCGTGCACCTGCTTGTCAAGATCCTCGCCCCCCAGCCCGGCGACAGCGTCATCGACCCCGCCTGCGGATCGGGCGGCATGCTCGTCGAGACCGTCAACGCCGTCCATGCCGCCGGTGGCGACCCCCGCACCCTGCGCCTGGCCGGTCAAGAGGTCAACCTCACCACAGCCGCGATCGCGAAGATCAACCTCTACCTCCACGGTGTGCAGGACTTCACTATCCGCCGCGGCGACACCTTCCGCGAACCCCGTTTCACCACCCGCGGTCAGCTCGACCACTTCGACGTGGCTATCGCCAACCCGCCGTTCAGCCTGCGGAACTGGGGCGCAGCCGAGTGGGAAAAGGACCCGTGGGGACGCAACATCTGCGGCACACCGCCAGCCAAGAACGGCGACTTCGCCTGGATCCAACACATGATCACCACCATGAAACCCGGCACCGGCCGCGTCGGGGTCGTCATGCCCCACGGTGTCCTGTTCCGCGGCGGCAAGGAAGGCGACATCCGCCGCTGCCTCCTCGAAAAAGACCTACTCGAAGCCGTCATCGGGCTGCCGAACAACCTGTTCTACTCCACCAGCATCCCCGTCTGCCTGCTCATCTTCCGCCAGGACAAGCCCGCCGACCGCCAAGGCAAGGTGCTGTTCGTCGACGGCACCGCCCGCTACAAGGCCGGCAAGAACCAGAACACCATGTCCGAAGCCGACATCGACGCCATCCACCGCGCCTACACCACCGACGGTAACCGCGACGGTGCCGAAGGGGTGAACGTGCGCCTGGTCGACCTAAGCGAGATCACCGACAACGGCCACGACCTGAACATCGGCCACTACCTGCGCACGGAGACCGCCGTCGACGTCGACGTCGACGCCGCCCTCACCGCCTACCTAGAGGCCCGAGAAGCACTCCGCGACGCCGAAGACACCCTTGACGTGAAGCTGAAGGCGGCGGGCATCCATGCGTGACGGTTGGAATGAGGTTCAGCTCGGCGAACTCATCGTCCAGCGCAAGGACTTCACTTCAGTGGAGCCGGACGCTGAGTACGTCATTCTCGGAGTTCAGCGCAGCGGCTGGGGATTCGTGGAACGAGAACCGATCAAGGGCAGTGCCCAGAAGTTTTCCAAGCTGATGCGAGTCGAGAAGGAAGACCTCGTCTATCGCACGATTACTGCTTTCGAGGCTCCTTCAGCAGTCGTCACTCAGAGAGAATCCGGGCGTTTCGTCACCCCGCAAACTTTCCCGGTCTTCAGGATCGATGCCGATCGCCTGCTGCCGACATTCATGTCACTGCTCACCACTTCGCCACATTTCCACGAGCAGATGGCGTCTCGGTGCACCGGAAGTGTCTTGCGGCGCAAGACCTTGTCCGTTGGGGCATTCAAGTCGATCCCGGTTTTCTTGCCGCCGTTGGCGGAGCAGCGGCGCATCGTGGACCTGGTCGGCGCCCTCGACGACGCTATCGAAGCCGTCGAGACCACCCGGGCGGCATTGGCTGAGCTCACGACTGCGCGGCTCGCCTCTCTGTTCGACACCAGCGACGGGCCGGTGGTCGGCTTGGAGGATATCTCGTCGTTTGCTTCAGGTGCGGCGTTCAAGCCCTCTGCGCAGGGCGATCCCGATGGCACTATCCCGTTCATCAAGGTCAGCGACATGAACCTGCCGGGCAACGAGACAGAAATTCTGCGGGCGAACAACTACGTCACCGTGGACGGGTTGAAGACGCTCAAGGCTAAGGCGTGGCTGGCTGGGACCACTGTGTTTCCGAAGGTTGGCGCTGCACTGCTGACGGAGAAGCGTCGCATTCTGGCGACCGACACCGCGTTCGACAACAACGTGATGGGCCTTGTGCCCGGTCCGGGGGTCGATCCGTGGTTCCTGTTCGGGTTCATGCGGACCGTCAAGCTGGGCGACTTCGCTCAAGTCGGTGCGCTTCCGTCGGTAAACCAGAAACACCTGCGCGCCCTGCGAGTCCCGAAGCTCGATACCGGTCAGCAGCAGCACGTCGCCGACGAGGTGCGCGCTCTCGATGACTCGAGGGTGGCCCAGGCAGCCGCGGTCGCCTCGCTCCGTGAGCTCCGCACGAACCTGCTGTCGGTGCTGCTAACCGGTGAGCACGAGGTTCCCACGTCGTATGACGAGCTGATCGACGAGGAGGCCGTGGTGTGAGTGGTTTGGGTGAGCTGATGAGTGTGCAGACCCCCTTGGTGCAGGCGATCGCCGGCACGGGGTGGCAGCAGGTTCCGGGGCGGTTGCTGGATCGTACTGATGACGACCCGTTCATCACTTCAGAGGTGGCGGCGGCACTGGTGCGGTTGAACCCGCAGATCGCTGAGGACGAGTCCCGGGTCGAGCCGGTGCTGCGCCAGGTGAAGATGCTGCCACTACTGGCGGCCAACGAAGGCTTGGTGGAGACCAATTTGGCCATGTCGCGATGGCTGCGCGGACTGGTAGTGGTCGACCATGAGGGCATCCACGGATCTGATCCTGTGCGGCTGATTGACTTCGACAATCTGGACAACAACAGCTTCATCGTGTCGGAGGAGGTGCGGTACGGCACCCCCGGTGCCGCGGCCCGGTTTGATGCGGTGTTGTGGGTCAACGGTCTCCCTCTGGTGGTGGGGGAGTTGAAGACGCCACTGGTGAAGGGCTTGTCGTGGATGACCGGTGCGACTGAGCTGGTGGATGTGTACCAGCCGAAGTGGCCGGCGTTCTTCGCCGCGAACGCTTTCGTGTTCGCCTCCGACGGCAAGCAGTTCCGCTACGCCGGTGTCGGTGCCCCAGTGGGGCGGTGGATGCCGTGGGGCTCTGCTGATGACCAGGGCGCGCCGCGGCTGCAGAGAGTTTTGGATGCGGCGTCGTCCATGCTGGCCCCCCGGGTGGTGCTGGACATGCTGCGTGACTTCACCTTGTTCGAGCGGCCCGATGACGCCGATCACGGTGCGGGGCTGCACAAGATCGTGGCCCGTTACCCGCAGTACGAGGCCGTCAACCTGATCGTGGAGCGCGCCAAGCACCCGACCCGTCGGCGGGCGCTGATCTACCACACGCAGGGATCAGGCAAGACGCTCGCGATGGTGTTCGCTGCCGGGAAGCTGCTGCGCGATCCGGCGCTACGGAACCCCACGATCGTGCTGGTCGCGGACCGGGTGCAGCTGGTCACCCAGATGTGGGACCAGTTCCGCACGACCAGCATGCCCCGTATCCAGGCTCCCGATACGGCCGGCGAGATGCGTGAGCTGCTGCACTCGGATCGGCGCGGGCTGGTGTTCTCGACCGTCCACAAGTTCGCCAACGCTGGGCTACTGAACGAACGCGACAACATCGTGGTGATGGTCGACGAGGCCCACCGCACCCAGGAAGGCGACCTGGGACAGGCGATGCGCGCCGCCCTGCCGAACGCCACCTTGGTCGCGTTCACCGGCACCCCGATCGCCAACGCCGACCACGACACCTTCGCCGTGTTTGGCGACGACCAGGACACCGACAAGACGCTGCACACCTACGGCACCGACGACTCGATCCGAGACGGCATGACTGTCCCAATTCACGTCGCTCCTCGCAAGGTCGAGTTCAGCCTGGATCGTGAAGCCCTGGACGAGGCCTTCGACGCGATGGCCGACGAGGAAGAGCTCGACGAGCAACAGCGTGACCTGCTGGCGAAGAAGGCGTCGCGCACCTCCACGTTCTTCTCCAACCCCCACCGCGTCGCGGCGGTGTGCGCGGACCTGGTCGATCACTTCTACACCACGGTCGATCCGCTGGGTATGAAGGCCCAGGTGGTGGTGGTCGACCGGGGTGCCTGCGTTACTTATCACGACGAGCTCGACCGGCTTCTGCAGGCCCGATACGACGCTCAGGTCGCGGCTGCCGCAGAGGATCCGAACGCCGAAGCGCCGGTGCGCGACGAGGTCGCGGTCGTCATGACGGTCGGGCAGGGCAAGTCTGACCCGGCCGACTGGAACCGTTTCCAGCTGGCCCCTGCTCAGGAGGAAGCCCTCCTGCACCGCTTCCGCAGTGCCGGCGATCCGCTGAAGTTCTTGGTGTGCACGTCCAAGCTCGGTACCGGCTTCAATGCCCCGATCGAGGGTGTGATGTACCTGGACAAGCCGTTGAAGGACCACACCCTGTTCCAAACCATCACCCGCGCGAACCGCACCTGGCGTAACAAGGACACCGGTGATGCGAAGCGCTACGGCCTGATCGTCGATTACGTCGGCCTCGGCCAAGGCTTCGCCCGCGCGATGATGCCCGCAGATCCCGATGGGGGCCGCAAGGTTGACATCGACGGCCTGCTGGATGTGTTCGTGTCCCAGCTCGACCACACGATGTTGCGTTTTTCCGGGATCGACGTGGCCACCCCCGGCCCGCAGACCTTGATGGACGCCCAAGCCCGTATGCCTAACAAAGCTGCTGAGGACACTTTCGCCGCTGACTTCCAGATGCTCGAAGGCATCTGGGAATCGCTGGCCCCACACGAACGACTCCAGCCATACCGCGCCCAGTACCGCTTCCTGGCTCAGGTGTATGCCTCCATCGCCCCCACTACTCCCGCGGCGGATCTGCTGTGGCACCGCCTCGGGCAGAAGACACTCGCCCTGGTACACGAACACATGCACGACATCGCTGTCACCCACGCCTCCGAAGTCGTCGTCGCAGACGCGGAGACCGTGCAGCAGCTGCTGGACGAAGGGCTGATCGGCGACCGGGGCGAGGTGGAGGGCAAGAGCGCTGACGACATCATCGACTCCATCGCCGACCGGCTGAAGAAGAAGATGACCACCAACCCCGCCGACCTGCACCCCGTCTACAAGTCCTTGGCGGAACGCCTCGACAACCTGCGCGAACGCACTCTCGCCGCAGCGCAGCAGTCCATCGACTGGCTCCGTGACGCCTTCCAGCTTGCTACCGATCTCACCGTGGCCGAAGAGGCTGACGCGGCTGGCACCCTGGACCTGCTGCCCGACCCACGCGTCGGTGCGCTCACCCAGATCTTCCGCGAGTTCGCCCCTGGCGACGCGCCGGTGATGATCGAACGCGTCGTCCTCGACGTCGACGCCATCGTCAAGCAAGTCAGCTACGAAGGCTGGGCCGACACCAACGAGGGTGACCGCTTGGTCCGCAAAGAGGTCAGGGCCGTGCTCGGGCGCCACCAGCTGCACAAGGTGCCTGGACTGTTCGAAAGGGCCTATGAGTACATCAGCGCCCACTACTAGTAGTGGTTCGTTGGCCATGCGGGTCACGAGCAATGGAGCTGGTTAGTGGTGGTGAGGCGGGTGGTGTTGTCGGTGAAGGCGCGGGTGCCGTCGGCGTCGAGGATCGGGATTCGTATGAGGGTCCAGCCCATGCAGGGGGCGGCGAGGTCGCGTAGGAGGTCGTTGTAGGCGCGTTGGCGTTGTCGGCCGCCGGGGCCGAATCCGGTGGCGTTCTTGCGTCGGTAGTAGTTGTCGGCCTTGTGGTGGTGGGTGTGGCACAGCCGCCGGTATTGGGCGGGGTCGTAGCCGAGCGGGTAGCCGTTGGGGATCAGGTCGAGGGTGGCCAGGCGGTGGGTGGTGAAGTGTTGGACTTCGTCGGTCTCGATCATGATGCGGCGGTCGGGGTCCATGAGGTCGCCGGGCAGCGGGGTGCGGGTTTTGCCGCGCTGTGCGGTTTGGTCCCCGCCGAGCAGGATGAACGCCTGCTCGAGGATTGGGATGATGTCGCGGCACTGGTCGGGCAGCGCGAAGTGTCCTTGTCGGTTGAGCCAGGGCGCAGTGGCGCGCTCGAGGTGGAGACCGGCGGCGGTAGCGGCCGCGGCGAACTGGTCTTGGGCGGCACAGACGGGCATCAGCGGTCAGTCCTGTCGAGCTCGGGGATGGTGGTCACGGCTGCCCGGCGGCTGCGCATGTGTTGCCAGATCTGGTGGTCGACCTCGCGGGCAGGGCGGTCGAGGCGCTGCGCGGCTGTGGCGATGAGGGCCGTGGCTTGGGCGGGGGTGACGCTGTGGCCGAGGAGCTGATTGAGGTAGCGCAGGATCCAAGTGTCGGGCTTGACCGTGTCGGTGCCCAAGAGCATGACGAAGTAGTCGTGGGTGACGTTCGACAGCCCGGGGGTGGCGGTGTAGGCGGCTCTGGTCTGGTCGGGGTGGGCCAAGACGTCGCCGGCGGTGACCAGGCCGGCGTTGACCAGGCGACGGGCGGCGTCGCGGATGACGTCTGGTTTGATGCGGCCGCCGGCCAGGATCTGGCGGTTGGTGAGGACTGTGGCGGGGTCGGTGTCAGCCAGGACGCGCAGGTCGTTGGCCCGACCGCCGCGGTGCGTGTTCCATCGGGCGACTTGGCCCCTGACGCCGTTATGGGGTTGGCCGTAGCGGGCGCGGATCGAGAGGACGGCGTCGATGAGGGCGAGTTCTGCTTGGTCGGGGTAACCACCGGGCCATGGCAGCGGGGTGGCCGGTAGCAGGACGCGCAGGTCAGCGGTGACCAGGTCCAGGTCTGCGGTGGTGGGGGAGGTCATGCGTTCGACCTGATCACAGTGATGTCCGGGCTGGGGCAGGCCACGCTGTTCGGTTCGATTGTTTCCGTGATTCCACAGACTTCATCTGCGCGTATCGCTGCTTCTCCGGAGGGCAGTCTCGGGAAGCGGGACCTCGACCGAGCCCCCAGTTCTCTTGAAGAGTGTCAGCGGCGCCGGAACAGGGCAGTGACGCCATCGATGGGCTCCATCAAGGCGGCGCGTGACGGGAGGATCAAGGGACATACCATCTCCCCTGATGCCGCTCGTGATGGTTCTTGACCAGCCTGACCTGGCCGGCTCTTCGGCCGTCAGCCGCAGCAACGACGCCGACGCGCTGATTCCCGTGCTCGCCTGATCGCCGGGCGGCCTCCGGTGCGTGGCTGAACGCGCGAGACCCTCGGCGCTCCCGGGGGACTGCCCCCAGGTGGTGTGTGCGAGGGGTTCGTTGAGGGTGTGGTTGGGGTGGGGTCGGGTGTGGTGCATGGCTGGTGCTGTGCCGTGGGGCTTGGGTTGGTGGGCGGGGGCTTGGTGGTCCTGGGGGGTTGTGTGGTGCCGGTGGGTCGGGGCGAGGAGTGGGTCTCGGTGGTTGCTGGTGTGCGCGTCGGTGTGGAGTGCGGGGCGCTGGGGCGGTTGTGTCAACGACGGCCGAAAAGTGAGCAGGAATCGACGCCTGAAAACTGAGCAGGTCCGGGCGCCGTCCGACTGAGATCACAGGCCAAAAGCGCCTCCTTGGACAAGGATCACGACGCCCAAGATGATCAGGACGAGTGGGAACAGGATGTGTTCGGACTTCTCGAGGGCCTCGTCGATGCCCGGCCGGGTGGCCACGAACTTCGCAATGGCCACGAGGACTGCGACGAACAGCAGGAAGACTGCGCAGTAGGTCAGGATGCTGGCTGGACTGACACTGAGGAAGACGGGGACGTAGACACCGATGTTGTCCCCGCCATTGGCGAAGGTCACAGCCGCAACGGTCAACGGCGCGACCTTCTTGCGGTCATCGAGCTCGTCATCGTCCTCGCCCTGCCATGCCTCCCATGCGGCGCGAAGCCCCAAGAGCAGGGGGATCAGACCGAAGTAGGGGATGGCGGATTCCGGCAGGGCCAGGCTCGCGCCCCAAGTAGTCAGGAGAGCCGCGCCAAGGATGCCCAGGAATCCCAGGTATTGACCCACGACGATGCGTCGCGTGGTTCCTGCGCGGCCAGCGCCACGAGCGAAGAACAGCGACAACACGATGACGTCGTCGATGTTGGTCGCGACGAACAGGCCGACGGCCTGGATCATGGTGGCCAACATCAGCGGACCTCCTGGCAGGCGCTATCGCTGCAGGCCGGATCGAGACAGGGTGCGGCGTCGTTCACGGCCAGTGTCACCTCGACCAGCGAAGTGAGAGCGTCGCGCAGGTGATGATCGGCGATGTCGTAGCGGACCTTGCGCCCCTGCATCTCGGCCACGACAATGCCGCAGTCACGCAGGCAGGCCAGATGGTTCGACACGTTCGACCGGGTCAGGTCCAGACTCTGGGCGAGTTCGGCGGGATACGAGGGCGCATCCAGCAGGCTCAACAGGATGCGCGCTCTGGTGGGGTCAGCCAGGGCCCGTCCGATGCGGTTCAGGGCGTCAAGACGCGAAGAAATGGTCAGCATGTGCTGAATAGTACAGCAGCAGCTGACGTGTTGATGGGTGAGCCCTGGCGCGAGGTGGGGTGCCCCCCAGCCACGCATCTTCTTCTCTGCCCCTAGTTGTTGCGGTCTTTGGTGAGGAGTTCTCGGCGGGCGCGGGTGCGGTAGGACTCGCCTGAGAGGGCGAGGACTTCGGCGTGGTGGACGAGGCGGTCGATCATGGCGGCGGCGATGACGTCGTCGGAGAAGGTTTCGCCCCAGCGGCCGAAGGGCAGGTTGCTGGTGACGATGATGGAGCCTTGTTCGTAGCGGGACGCGACGAGTTGGAAGAACAGGTTGGCTGCGTCGGCGTCGAAGGGCAGGTAGCCGACCTCGTCGACGATGACCAGTCGGTACCGCTTGATCTTCTTGAGTTCGGCGTCGAGTTGCCCTGCCTGATGGGCGGTCTGGAGTCGGCTGATCCAGGCGCTGGCGGTGTCGAACAGGACGCTGTGGCCGTTTTGCGCGGCCTTGATCCCCAGGCCGATCGCGAGGTGGGTCTTGCCGATGCCGGGCGGCCCGAGCAGGACCACGTTCTCGGCCTTCGACACGTAGGTGGAGGTGGCGAGGTGGGCGAGCAGGTCGCGGCGTAGGGACGGGAGGTGGTCGTAGTTGAAGTCCTCGAGGGTCTTCATGGCGGGGAAGTGGGCTGTGCGGATCCGCATCATGGTGCCGGCGGCTTCCCGGTCGGCGGCCTGGCGTTCGAGGACGGCGGCGAGGTATTGCTCGTGGGACCAGCCCAGGTCGCGGGCCTGGTCGGCGATCTCGGACCAGGTCTTGGCGATGGTGGGCATCTTGAGCACGCGAGTGAGGAAGGCGAGCTGGGAGGCGATCCGTTCCCCGTCCTGACTGGTAGACGCTGTGAAGCCCGTGGTGGTGGTGGGCTGGGTGTTCGGGGCGGTGGTCTTGCTGGTCATGAGGCTCCTTGGTGGGTGTGGAAGTCGACGCCGAACAGGGCGTCGTAGTCGGGCAGGGCGCGGATCGCGACGACGTGTCCGTCGTCGTGGGCGCGGGTGGTCGGGGTGTGGCGGGCGCGCTGGTTGTAGGCGTGGCGCAGATCGTGGGCGATGCGCTGGTGGGCGGGGTCGGTGATCGTCTGGCCCGTCGCCCAGCAGCGGGTGTGGAGCCCGACCAGGGCGTCGTCACACACGATCCGGACCTGGTCGCCGGTGGTGGTCGCGGTCACGAACCGGCCGATCGCGCGCGGGTCCGCGGAGTAATCGTTGCCGTCGACACGGATGTAGTAGTCGCGGGCGAGGCGGACCCTGTGGTGCAGACCCACGACGGGCGGCAAGGGTGGCAGGTCGAGCATCGCGGCCCGATCCGTGGTCCAGCGTTCGGTGGGGCTGGCCCCGAGGGCGCGGATACGGCGCTGGTTGGCGTGGGTGGCCAGCCAGTCGGTGACCTGGGTGTTGAAGTCGGCGGGGCTGGTGAAGACCCGGCCGGGCAGGAAGGACGTTTCGAGGTAGCCGTTGCGGCGTTCGACCAGGCCCTTGAACTCCGGGTCGCGGGGCGGGGCGAGGTGGAGGCGGACACCCAGCGTGCCGGTGAACGCGGCGGCCTCGGCCGAGGGTTTGCCGGTGCCGCCGATCGCGGCTTCCCGATCCCACACCAGCGTTCGCGGCACGCGCCCCCATGAGGTGAGGATGTGCCACATGCCGGCCAAGATGTCGCCGGCCTTGCGGGAACAGATCATCACCGCGCTGGTGTGGCGGGAGTAGCCGCAGGTCATGGTCAGCACCGGCAGGATCCGTTCGGTGCCGTGGCCGACGGGGATGGGTGTGGCGGGGAACCACAGGTCGCACTGCGCCAGGTCGCCGGGCTGGTAGGTGATCCGGTCGGTGGGGTCTAGTGGCTGGAAGTACGGCCGCAGGATGCGGATGCGGTCCTTGAGGATCGTCATGGAGTGGCGCCAGCCGATGCGTTCGGCGATCACGGTCGCGGGCATCGTCGGGTACTGCGCGAGGAGTTGGCGGATCTGCGTCTCGAACGGGTCGACCAGCGACCCGGACGGTGGGCGGTGGTACTGGGGTGGCCGGTCGGACTTGAGAGCGGCGGCGACGGTGTTGCGCAAGATGCCCAGATGGCGGGCGATGGTGGCCTTCGAGAGGCCCTCAGCACGGTGCAGCCGACGGATCTCGGCCCAGTCCTCCACAGTGATCACCCCTGACAGGTTCCTCCGGGCTGCTCAGTTTTCGCCCGTCGTTTCCTGCATAGGTTTCACCCGTCGTCGACACGTAACCGTCTGTGGATGGGAAAGTCGAGTGACATGGCCCGGCTGATGATGTTCAACGACCAGGTCAGTGTGCTCGCTGAGAAGCTGGCCGAAGACCTCGACCGCGACCGGACCCACTACCAAGGCGCTGGATTGTGGCAGCGAAGTGGCAGTGCCGTGCGCCGAGTACAAGTGCCGTGGGATCCAGCCGTGAGCGCTCCCGGTTCGCGTGGGGGGAAGGTCCAGCGGTCCGTGGCCCGGTGAGCTACGCGGCTCGGCTGTGTGCGGGGTCGTGAGGCTTCCATAGCTGGTAGGTCCTGTCCGCTGCTTGGCTGCAGTTCTCAACGACGCTGGGGCTGGGGTGGAAGATGATCGCGGAAACTGCTCGCGTGAGCACCTCGACGATGAGCAACCTGCATTACGGTGGCACCTGGTTGTGAGTCGACGGGTGGCGCGAATCCCCGACTCAGCGGAAGCGCCGCGCCATCGCCGGCTGGATCCTGGCCGTCGAGCTGGCTCTGGTCGGCGGTGCTCTGGTCGATGCGGTGGGCGTGGTGCGGCGCCTGCAGTCTCTTGTGGCTGTGGCAACACCCGGGTTGAACGGACTCACCAGCTGGGGATGCTGCCAGGCAATTTCGGGAGGCTGGTCAACGGTGGCACCGGCCAAGCCGCAGTCAGGACCCGCACGGCCGTCGCGACCGTGTACGAGCAGGGGTGGAATCCGGAGTGTCCGAATCCGCAGGTCGTGGCGCTGGCGTGTGGCAAGGGCTGGGCTCCGATGGCGTGGGGTGAGGAGATGATCGACGCCCCAGGCGAGGATCCGGAAGGTGTCGGCTCGGCCGGTACGGCTGGACCCACCGTGAGGAGCCCGGTGAAACTCAATGACAAGAAGATATCTACAAACAGTAGAAAGAGTGAAAGACTTCTGTTCTACTGGTAGACATGAAACATCGGCTGGTGGAATCGATGGCCCGTCTCGACAGTGGGATTCGCGAGCAGCTCGACTGGCTCCACCTCACCCCTGCCCCTGCCGGCCCGACGGTGACGTGTCATCCGCATCCGTTGTGTGGGGCTGCCTTTGGCGGGCCGATCGCCCCCACGCCCGACCTGGCCGTACAGCTCGACGAGCTCGCCGCCTCGGGCCTGCTCGGGACCTTGTCGATCGACGCCACCACCCAGGGCAGCATCGTGCGGTTGTGGGCCACCCCGGCCGAGCGCAAGGCGTGGGAGGCGCGCATCCGCCTGGCTCGTACCGGACCCGCCGCGCAGGCGATGCTCGCAGCCGCCGGTGACCTCAAAGTCACCACCAGTAT
>NZ_JBHWOO010000158.1:0-2838 GCF_043424415.1 Luteococcus sp.
GAGCCACGGTCAGCGCGGACGCGGTTTTGAGCAGCGCCCGAAGGCCACTAGACTTGCCCGGTCGGGTCCCCATCGTCTAGCGGCCCAGGACACCGCCCTTTCAAGGCGGCAGCGCGGGTTCGAATCCCGTTGGGGATACCACTAGCAAGAAGCCCCTGACGAGGCGTGACGCCGAGTCAGGGGCTTCTTGATTGTCCGGGACCAGTGGCCGCGGTACGCATTTGGTACGCATCACATCCGCCGGACCAACAGGATCGCAAAGACAATGGTCATGAGAATGCCAGCGAAGCCCAGAAGCACGCAGAGCATCCCCAACCAGTGCCGAGGCGATCCAGGCGTGGTCGTACGCTTCGAGGTGTTGGGACGGAGCGGCCCCCACCATGCGAGCCACGTCGCGGTGATCCCCACCACGAGCGTGATAGCCCCTCTGATGAGAATCGTCTCTGTCGGCAACACTTCGAACTCAAGCAATGTCATCCCTAGCCCCCCTTCAACCTCTCAGCCCAACAGAGCGTCGAGGCGGTCGACTGCCTCGTCGGCACCGTCGGCAAACAGCCCGCCGTACCTGGTCAGGGTGAACGCTACCGAGTTGTGGCCCGCCCATTCGGAGACTTCACGCACATTGCATCCAGCGGCGACGAGGATCGCCACGAAGCTGTGCCGCAGCCCGTGGAAGGTGAAACCGTCGAGCCCAGCCGCCTTCACCGCAGGACGCCACACATGCCGACCGAAGGTCCCACGAAACAGCGGTCCCCCGTGCGTGCCGATGAAGACCAGGTCATCGGCGCCGGGCCCGACGAAGGTGTCCAAGTGTTCCTCAATCCGACGCATGACCGCGCGCGCCACCGGGATGGAGCGCTTGGAACGTCGGGTCTTGGGCTCCTGGCCCAAGTGCACAACGCCATGCACCTCCACGGCGGTGTGCTCGACGATGATCCGCGAGCGCGTTGCGTCGATGTGCGAGCGGGTCAGGCCGGCAGCCTCACCCCATCGAAGTCCCGCATACCCGCCGACCAAGACAAGGGCCTTGTACTTGTCGGGCATGGCATCGACGAGTCGTTCCAGCTCGCGCTGGGTGAGGAAGCGGGGCGTCTTGGCCCGCTCGGTGGGGAGGTTCACGCGAATGGCCGCGTTGAAGGAGATCCGCCGGTCGTCCACGGCTGCCTGCAGGCACTGGCGCAGGGCGAAGACGGCCTTGCGTACCGTCGCGGCAGAGTAGCCCTGAGCCATGAGCTCCTGGACCCATTCGGCAATGCGCGCGCTGTTGATCCGCCGTAGCGGCACGTCACCGAACGTCGGCAGCACCTGCTTGGCCATGGTGGTCTCCAGTCGCGCCCTGGTGGTCGGGCGAAGGTCATGACGCGTCTGCACCCAGGGCTCTGCCCACTGCCGAAACGGCATGTCACCGCGGCGAGGGTCGAGCCAACGGCCCTCCTGCAGCTGCATCTCGATCTCGGCTCGACGACGCTCGGCATCCAGGGCACGGGCGAATGATTCTGCGTGTTCCTGTCCGGCCCCGTCGCGATAGCGCACTCGGTAGCGGACGGTTTTGCGGACCTTTCCACCGGCCGTGGTGGACGTGCGCTCCACACGATCGACGTAGGCCACGTCAGGCGACCTTGGCCACGTCGGCCCGGCCTTCGAGCCAGGCGTTCACCTCAGCCAGACGGAAGCGGACGTGCCGTCCGACCTTGTAGCCGCGGGGCCCCTCGCCCCGGTAACGCCAGGCGTAGATGGTGGGCACCGGGACGCCGAGCAGGCGGGCCAGGTCCTCAATGGTCAGCAGGGGTTCGATGGTGGTCGCGGACATGGTTCAGCTCTCCTTTGAGTGGTGGGGGTGGGTGGTTGTGGCCTTCCATTGCGCGTACTCGCGGGCGCGGGCGGCTGCTGCGGTGGCGAGGGCTTGGTCTGTGGAGGTGTCCCATCCGGTGGATTCGTAGCGCCAGTCCTTGACGGTGATGACCTGGTCGTCGGTGTCGTGGGCGTCGAGGGCGAGCAGGTCGACGAAGTACAGGGTGACCGGCTGCCTACCGGACTGGGCCAGGAGGGTTTGGAAGCGTGCGCGGGCTCGTCTCAGGGCGCCGAGGGTGAGGCTGTAGCGGCGGGACTTGGTGGCGAAGTGGCCGCGGTAGCCGAGGTCGCGGGTGCGTTTGCCGATCTTGGCGTAGGGGTCGATGCCGCCTCGCCATAGCGGGATGGTGCAGGGCTGGCCGGTGTCGCGGCGGGTTTGGCGCAGGGCTGCTTCGGTGGCCCAGGTGCGGCACAGTGCGTTGAGGCGCTGGAGGTGGGGGTTGTTGCGGTGGGTGGTGGCGTCGCTGGCGTCCTTGGTGGCGTACTTGGCGAGGTAGGCCGCGACCTGCGCGGGCTTCAAGGCAGCGTCGGGGTCGTCGGGGCGGTGGTGGTCGCGGACCTGCTTGACGTCGACCTGGGGGCCGAAGGCCAGCACCACCGGCGCCTGTCCCTCGACGGGCGGCGGGACGGTGTAGCGCAACGAGGTCGCGGCGTGCTCGACCAGGGCGGCGAGACGACTGGTGGTGATCGAGTCGGGGGCGGGGGCGCCGATGCCGAGGAGCGCGGGGCCGTCGAGGCGGATCAGGGCGTGGTAGTGGATCGCGCCGCGGGCCTGGACTTCGGCCACTTTGGCGTACTGGATGGAGCAGTGGTCGCGGAGCTTGCCGGGCTTGATGCCGAGGTCGGTGGCGAGGGCGCGGCCGAGGCTGATGGTGAAGCGTCGCCACAGTTCGGGGGCCCACCACTGCCAGACCAGGTGGTGGTCGTAGCGGTAACACTCCGAACACAGGGGCTGGCCAAGGCACTCGTCGTGATCGCCGTGCTTGG
>NZ_JBHWOO010000159.1:0-7697 GCF_043424415.1 Luteococcus sp.
CCAAGCACGGCGATCACGACGAGTGCCTTGGCCAGCCCCTGTGTTCGGAGTGTTACCGCTACGACCACCACCTGGTCTGGCAGTGGTGGGCCCCCGAACTGTGGCGACGCTTCACCATCAGCCTCGGCCGCGCCCTCGCCAATGACCTCGGCATCAAGCCCGGCAAGCTCCGCGACCGCTGCTCCATCCAGTACGCCAAGGTGGCCGAAGTCCAGGCCCGCGGCGCGATCCACTACCACGCCCTGATCCGCCTCGACGGCCCCGCCCTCCTCGGCATCGGCGCCCCCGCCCCCGACACGATCACCACCAGCCGACTGGCGGCCCTGGTCGAGCACGCCGCCGCGTCGCTGCGCTACACCGTCCCGCCGCCCGTCGAAGGACAGGCCCCGGTAGTGCTCGCCTTCGGACCACAAGTCGATGTGAAGCATGTTCGTGACCACCACCGCCCCGACGACCCCGACGCTGCCTTGCAGCCCGCCCAGGTCGCCGCCTACCTCGCCAAGTACGCAACCAAGGACGCCAGCGACGCCACCACCCACCGCGACAACCCCCACTTTCAGCGCCTCAACGCCCTGTGCCGCACCTGGGCGACCGAAGCCGCGCTGCGCCAGACCCGCCGCGACACCGGCCAGCCGTGCACCATCCCGCTATGGCGAGGCGGCATCGACCCCTACGCCAAGATCGGCAAACGCACCCGAGACCTCGGCTACCGCGGCCACTTCGCCACCAAAAGCCGCCGCTACAGCCTCACCCTCGGCGCCCTACGCCGGGCACGCGCTCGCTTCCAGACCCTCCTGGCCCAGACCGGTGGGCAACCGGTCAACCTGTCCTTCGTCGACCTGCTCGCCCACGACACCGACGACCAGGTCATCACCGTGAAGGACTGGCGCTACGAATCGACCGGCTGGGACACCTCCACAGACCAGGCCCTCGCCACCGCCGCAGCCGCCCGCGCCCGCGAGTACGCGCAATGGAAGGCCACAACCACCCACCCCCACCACTCAAAGGAGAGCTGAACCATGTCCACCACCGCAACCTTGGAGCGCCTGCTGACCCTCGAAGAGGCGGGGGCGAATACCTGGGCACCGGGCCTCGCTTCCCGCGTCGCCTGGTGACCGAGCGACGTATCCGCTTCGTTCGGGTCGGCAAGTTCATCCGCATTCCCGAGACCGCGCTGCACGAGTTCGTTGATGCTGGAACGGTTGCCCCGATCCTGCGCAAGCGGGCTGCCTGATGGCCGGAAAGCGCGTCCACGGCTCGTTCCGCAAGCTTCCGTCCGGCCGGTGGCAGGTCCGCTACACCGGCCCGGACGGGCTTCGGCACCGCCTGGCCACGACCTACGAGACGCGACGTGCGGCAGAGAGTGCCTGGGCCACGGTGGCTTCCGACATTGGCCTCGGGCAGTGGGTGAGCCCCATCACCTCGGCCGTCACTGTGCAGGAGTACTCCGAGCGATGGATCGACGAGCGAGCCGGTCTGTCGGCTCGGACTCGTGACCTGTACTCGTCGCTCCTGCGTCTGCACATTATCCCCACCCTGGGTGACCACGAGCTGCGTGCCGTCACGCCCGCTGCCGTCCGTCAGTGGCGCCAGCGGCTGCTGACCAAGGGCGTGGGGGAGAGCACCGTGGCGAAGGCCTACCGCCTGCTCCGCGCGATCCTGGCAACGGCTGTCGACGACGACCTGCTCTCACGCAACCCGTGCCGCATTCGTGGGGCCTCGGTCGAGAATCCCGCCGAACGTCCGGTGCTCACCCTGGCCCAGGTGATGGACCTCGCCGACGCCATCGAGCCGCGGTATCGCCTGCTGGTGCTGCTGGCCGTGTTCGGCTCGCTGCGCTGGGGTGAGCTCATGGGCCTGCAGCGACGCGACTTCGACCTGAACGCCATGACCGTGAACGTGGCCCGTTCCGTGGCCGAGATCGACGGCGAGCTCGTGGTGAAGGCGCCCAAGACAGCAGCCGGTGTCCGACGTGTGAGTCTTCCGGCTGGCCTGCGCGACGAGATCCGCGACCACCTCGACGCCTATGCCGAGGACGGGCCGACGGGGCGTGTGTTCGTCGGCCCTCGTGGGCAGACGCTGCGTCGCTCCAACTGGACCAAGATCTGGCGTCCCGCGAAGGCGTCGGCCAGCATCCCGCCGGATGTGCACCTGCACGACCTGCGGCACACCGGCAATCACCTGGCAGCGGCGTCTGGGGCCTCCACCAAGGAACTGATGACCCGCATGGGCCACGCCAGCATGCGCGCCGCGCTGATCTACCAGCACGCCACAGTGGACCGGGACCGGGCTATTGCCGACTCGCTGGACAGGATGATGCGCCATGGCAGCTAGGTATGTCACCCTCTCGCCTAGGCTCGGGGATATGACGTTCCACAGAGGGCCCAAGGTACGGGCCGAGGCGGCAGATCGCGTTCAAGCTTCCTGCTGGGCAGTACAAGAGCTGGCCGAGGGGGATTGGAGCCGACCATCGGATCTCGTCAAAGCTCTGAATGATGCGACTGCCCAGGGGCCGGTGAGCATGGAGGCTACGCTGCGCGCCTCCATGCAGAGTCTCGCCGAGTGTCTCGCGATGGTCCGGTCAACTCAGGAGACGTCCGGCACTCATCGCGCGGTCATGGCATCGCTCGCGCGCACTGCTCTGATCTCCGCCTCGAAGGTTCTCTATGTTCTTGGACCCGATAAGGAAGACCAGCGGCGGGCGCACGCCTTGGAGGTGGCCAGACAGGACGCTCGGAGTCTTGGTCGTCTGTATGACGATGCCGAGAAGTTCGGACAGCTGCGCGGCCTGTGTCCTCCGCCGGAGGTGCTTGAACAACGAAGGCCTCAGATCGATTCGTTTGGCAAGCAGAATGCGATTGGGGAGCGGAGCCTGCTCATCAAGATGTCCACTGTGGCTGCCGAGATGTTGGCTGCCAAGTCTGGAGAGGCTCTCGGTGGCAGCGGAGAAGGTCTCGTGCGTGAGCATGTTCTTTGGATCTTCCACGTGTACAGCGGGGTTGCGCACGGCTTGGGATGGCCTCGCGAGATGCCAACCACGGACAACATTTTGCCGGGTGACTGGCTCGCCGATGTAGGCATGGTGGCCGCGTTGGGCCAACTGGCTATGGAGACGGCACGGAACCGGTGGGACGCGTGATTGGGCACGATTGGGCACGAAATGGCTTCTGCTATGTGGCCTGAAACCCTCGAAGGGCCCCGCCAACTCTGTGTTGACAAGGCCATTCGTTGTGGAGCGGGCGACGGGAATCGAACCCGCGTGTCCAGCTTGGGAAGCTGGCGCTCTACCATTGAGCTACGCCCGCGTGCCGTGCAGCAGCAGTCAGTCTAGCGCACCCCGAGCAGTGGTGCCCGCAGGGCTGGTGAAGCGCTGAGGACTTGCCCCTGCGGGCCCTTCTGCATGGCGCGGCGCCACCCGGCGGCGGCATCCTTGGAGGCACCATGGACACTCGTCACTTCACGCGTCGACAACTGATGGCCGGCGGCCTCGGCGTCGGGGCTGCCGCCCTGCTTGCAGGTTGCTCCGCTCCCGAGGACGGGGTCACCTCGGAGTATGCCGACGCCTTCTCCATCGCCCACCGCGGCGGAGGACGCAACTGGCCCGAGATGACGGTCCACGCCTACCAGCAGGCCGGAAAACTGCCCGGCCTGCCTGCCATGGAATTGTCGGTGCACCGCAGTGCCGACGGGGTACTGGTCTGCCACCACGACTTCAGCACCCGCCGGATGACCGGCCGCGACCTCGAGATCGTCAAGACGCCGTGGAGCCAGCTGCGCACGCTCAAGGTCCACGCCAAGGAGACACTCGACCCCGAGCAGCCGTCCCGGCCGATCGCCCGCATCGAGGAGGTGCTGGAGGTGTGGCCCAAGGACATGACCTTGTGGGTGGAGCCGAAGGCCAATGAGGCGGTCGATCCGCTCTTCGCGCTGCTGTCCAAGGATCCCGACCGTCGGGTGGTGTGGAAGCGGCCGATCAACGCCCCAGGCTTCCAGAAGGCCAAGCTGGAGGGCTGGGGAACCTTCGGCTATGTCTTCGACGGAGACCGCCAGACCAGGTACCTGGACCAGATGGTGCCGTCCAAATGGCTCGACATGGTCGGCGTCCAGGTCGAGGCCTCCGACCAGCGCATCACCGAGGTGGTGACCAAGGCCGGCACCTACGGCAAGGAGACCGTCGTGTGGGCGGTGAACACCATCGCGCAGCGTGACCGGGCGCTCAAGCTCGGCTGCCGTGGCCTGATGACCTCGAACATCGTCGAACTGCTCGACGCGCCGATGCCCGACTGACTAGCCGAGCCGTTCCCGCGCCGCGCGCGCGACGGCATCGTAGACATCGCGGTCCAGTGCCGAACCGGTGCGTCGCACCGAGGCCGGATCGATCCGTACCACACGGTCCAGGCGCACCTCGGAGGCGCGTCCCCTGCGGTCCCAGGCCCCCGTGCCGATGTCCATCCAGTGCCGACCGTCACGGGCCTCCTGGGCGGCGTCGCGGTCATGGTCCTTGCTGGTCAGCGGCAGTCCCAGCAGCCAGTGGCCATCCCGGCCCACCAGAAGGACGGGACGGTCCTTGCCCTGGGAGTGGTCCTCCTCGAAGGGCACCCAGCCCCACACCACCTCTCCCGGATCGGGGGTGTTGCCTTGTTGCGGCGAGTACTCGAAGGAGGGGACGCCGACGAAGTCCTCACTCTGATCGGCTCCACTGCGGGACGCCGGAGCGGGAGTACGCCGGGGCTCGCCGGAAGGACGACGCGCTTGCCGGCGCTGGCCCTGCTGCAGCGAGCGCAGACCCTCGCGCAGCAGGACCTGGGTCACGTCGGTGAGCACGGCGCGGAAGTTGAAGGCCATCAGAACTCCTGGTGGGTGGCGGGGTCAGACGTAGCGGGGCAGAGGGCCGTAGGTGACGTCCTGGTCTATCTGCACCGCGGGCCTCTCGCCGGCCCGGAACTGTTCCCAGTGGGAGAAGTAGCGCGTCACGGGCGGTGTCCACAACAGCGCGGTGCCGACCAGTGCCGGCGCCGCGGCGGCCAGCACCACTGGGTTCACCAGCCACCCGAGAAGCGCCAGCACCGTGGCGAGGGCGGCGGCCACGCGTGACCAGCGGTGACCATTCCAGGCGTTGAGGGCTGCCACGGAGCAAGCTGTCGAGACGGCAGAACAGATGGCGAAAACCGCGACGATGGCGACGATGGAGCGCCACCCGCCGGGGCGCGGCTGCCACAGGTGTACCAGCTGCGAGGAAGTGGCGAAGCTGGCCATGTGGATCGCCCGCCACCACGACAGTGCCAGGCCAGCAAGAGCCACCAGGGCCGCGCCGTGCAGCAGCACACTGGCGGCCACCATCACCTTGGCGCGCCGGGGCTGCCCCGTGCTGGGGCTGATCGGCAGGCCGGAGTGGGACAGTTCTGCGGGGGGAAGGGTGGCGATGCCGCCGTCGCGTGCTGCGTCGTCCACGGCCACCTCCTGGCTGGTCACGTTCATCGGGTGGCCAGCCTACCCGGGCGGGCTGTCGGCGCGGATCAGGCCGGACCGGCGTCGATGATCTGCTGCACCGACGGGCCGTAGAGCCGGGTGAGGTCCTCGATGGAACGGCCGTGCACCTGTGGGGCGCGCAAGACCTGGCGACTGAACAGCAGGCCGAGCACCTGACTGGCCACCATCTCGGCGCGCAGTGAGTTGGCGGTGCCGTCCTCGGCCGTGATCGGCAGGCGCGGGAAGACGTCGATGGCGAAGAACTCGCGCAGCGCCTGCAGTGGCGGGGTGCTGGTGCCGAGTGTCGTGGGCTGGCTGGGGGCATCGCTGCACATGTCGAGGCTGCGGCGCACCAGCTCGGCGCCGAGCTGGTCCCGCGGAACCTCGGCGAGGCCGGCGAGATGCCGGTTCAGGTCGATGCCCACATCGGCCAGGGTGGCCAGGAAGATGGCCGGTTTGCCGTGGAAGTAGTGGTGCACGAGGGCGGGGTCGACGTCGGCCGCGCGGGCGATCGCGCGCAGCGAGACGCGCTGGTAGCCGTGGGCGGTGAACAGCTTGCGGGCACAGCCCAGGATCTGGTCACGGGTACCGGCGCCGGCGGGGCGACGGCCACGTCGCCGGCGGGCGGCACTCTCCGGCGAACTGGCCGAGCCCGAGGACGCGGGGCTGCTCACGCCGGCGGGGGCCTGGTCCTGCGGCAGGGCCGGGGCGGGAACGGGGCTTGACGCAGGCTGGACGGTGCGGGTGTCGGTGGAGTCGAGGGTGGAATGCGTGTTCATTGGTCATCTCGGGGGCCGGAAGGGAGGCCCGTAGCAGGGACAGGCTCGTGCGGCAGTCTCTCAGCCCCAGGGGCCAGTTGATCAGCCAATCGTGCGATGCCCAGTGTCACGAGTTCTCGTACCTCGACGAAGACGTCGGGGAGTGCATCGACCGGCCACCAGCGAACGTCGTGGGACTCGTCGCTGGTGACGGGATCGTCCATCGGGGCGGTCACCAGGAATCGCACGTCGAAGTGGCGGGTGGGCCCGGAGCCACGGCAGGTGATCGGGTGGCAGTCCAGGTGCAGCGGCACCGGGTCGACGGCCAGACCCTGCAGGCCGGTCTCCTCCATGGCCTCACGCAGGGCGGCGGTGGCCAGGTCGGCGTCGTCCTCGAGGTGTCCGCCCGGCTGGAGCCAGGCCCCGACGATGCGATGGTGGACCATGCAGGTGTGGCGCCCGTCGGGCGAGAGCACCAGGGCGGAGGCCGTCAGGTGGCCCGGTTGGCAGCTTCGGCGCACCGCATCCGGGCGCGCGTCGAGGAAGCCCAGATAGGATTCACGCAGGGCTCGCTGGCCTGCGCTGGGCGGTTCCCAGTCCCGTAGGCTGCGCACCGTCCCTCCATGTAGTTCGCTCGACATGCCTTCACCCTACCCCCAGGGGTGGGTTCAGGCGCGCAGGCTAGGTTGAATGCATGTCCAAGAACCCCCCTTGGGTGGCCGCGGTCTTCGACCTCGACGGGACCCTGTGTGACACCATCGCCCTGATCGTCACCTCCTTCAGGCATGCCCACCGGGAGGTGCTCGACATCGACCTCGACGAGGCTGAGGCGCGCGCCTGGATCGGGCGTACTCTTCCCGACATCTACGCCCCGCACGGCGAGCTCGCGCCGGTGCTGCGAGAGAGCTATGTGCGCTTCAACCTGGCCAACCTGGAGCGGCTGCAGACCAGTTTCGAGGGCATCGACCGCCTGCTCGACAACCTGGAGGAGGCTGGGGTGCGCCTCGGGGTGGCGACGAGCAAGCACCGGGCCGCGGCCGAGCGGAGCCTGGCAGCGGCGGGCCTGGCCCACCGAGTGCCGCTGCTGGCCAGCCTTGACGACACTGCACGGCACAAGCCGCATCCCGATCCACTGGTGCACGCCTTCGAGGCGCTCGGCGTCGAGCCGGGCAAGGGCGTCTACGTCGGCGACGCCGTGGTCGACATCCAGGCCGCCAAGGCTGCCGGTTGCGACCAGATCGCCGTCACCTGGGGTGCTGGGGACCGCACCGAGCTGATGCTCGCCGACCCCACCGCCGTGTGCGATGAGGTCGACGAGTTGGCCAGGTGGCTCCTGGGCTGATCGCACGAGCCGCCAGGGCTTCGGGGACAGCAAGCAAGCTCTTGCACGCAAAGGGATCCCCGCACCCATGGGTGCGGGGATCCCTTTGCGTGCAAGAGCTTGCTTGCTGTCCCCGAAGCCCTGGCGGC
>NZ_JBHWOO010000160.1:0-9601 GCF_043424415.1 Luteococcus sp.
ATTCTCTGGCACGACCCGTGCCAGCAGCCCCCGCCGCGGTGTGGACGAGGGCTAGGCTGGCCCGCATGCTCCGCGTCGCCACCTTCAACATCAACGGGATCCGCGCCACCCAGAAGCGCGGCTTTGCCGACTGGCTCCAGGCCCGTGACTGTGACATCGTCGCCCTCCAGGAGGTGCGCTGCCCCGTCGCGATGCTGCCCGAGGGGATCTTCGGCGGCTACCACGTCGCCTACGACGCGGGACAGATCGCCGGCCGCAATGGGGTCGCGGTGCTCACCCGCGAGGCCCCCGACGCCATCCGCAGCTGGGGCGCCGGCGCGCTGGTGCGCGCGCCCAGAGACAACCACCTGGAACTGCAGGAATCCGGCGAGACAGGGCCGCTGGCCCGAGAACTCAAGGCCTTCTCCACCGAAGGCCGCTACCTGGAGGTGGACCTGGCCGACCGCCCCCTGACCGTCGCCAGCCTCTACCTGCCCAAGGGCGGGCTGCCCGCCGAGCTGCAGGCTGACGGCAAGAACGGGCGCGACAAGCCCGACGGCGGCGCCAAGTACCAGCGCAAGATGAACTTCCTCAAGGGCTTCGCGCGGCACCTGACCACGGCCCGCCGCACCGCCGCCCGGCAGGGCCGCGAGTTCATCGTGATGGGCGACTTCAACATTGCCCACTCCGAACTCGACATCAAGAACTGGCGGGGCAACCAGAAGTCGGAGGGCTTCCTGCCCGAGGAGCGCGCCTGGCTCGACCAGGTGCTCTCACCCCGCACCCTGGTCGACGTGGTGCGCCAGCTGCACCCCGGCCAGGACGGCCCCTACTCCTGGTGGAGCTGGATGGGACAGGCCTTCGTCAACGACGCAGGCTGGCGCATCGACTACCAGCTCGCCACCCCGGCCCTGGCGAAGCTGGCCATCACCGGAGGCACCGACCGCGCCGAAAGCTACGAGGCCAGGATGAGCGACCACGCCCCCGTCGTGGTCGACTACGACTTCTGAGGGCCGCCCAGCAGCGAGGCGTCAGCGGGCCTCGAACATGCCGAGCACCAGCTCGCGCGGCACGTCTTCCACACATGCATGGCGCCACTGCGGGTTCCGGTCCTTGTCGACCAGCTGCGCCCGCACCCCCTCGACGAAGTCGGAGTCGGCGACGTAGTTGCGGGCCAGGCGGGCATCCTGCTCCAGCACCTCGTCGACCGAGTCCACCCGGGCCGAGCGACGGACCGCCTCCAGCGCGACTGCGACGCTCCACGGCGACCGGGAGCGCAGGAGCTCGGCACATTCCCTCGCCCGGGCTTGGTCGTGCGCCTCAAGAGCGGTCACGACGGCGACCGGGTCGTCACCGGTGAAGCACTCGTCGATCCAGGCACGGTCACGCTCCAGCTGCGAGGCCTCCGCCGAGAGGTCGTCGGCCGGTGAAGGAGTCAGCTCATCGACCAGGCCCGCGTACAGCGCGCTCGCGGCGTCGATCGACTGGCCGGTCATCGCCATCCAGGTGCCCAGCTCCCCCGGTGTGTGGGACAGCTGCCAGTTGATGCCGACGTCGGGGAAGAGGCCGATGCCGGTCTCCGGCATGGCCAGGACCAGGTCGCGTTCGGCGGTCACGGTGCGGCAGTGCAGCGCCAGGCCCAGGCCGCCGCCCATGGAGACCCCGTGCAGGTGGGCCGTGGTCGGCTTCGGGTAGTGGGCGATCAGCCGGTTGACCGTGTACTCGTGCTCGAAGAAGTCGACCGCGCGCTGTGGTTCGTCCAGCACCAGCTGGCGGATGGCGCGCACGTCGGCTCCGGAGCAGAAGCCGCGTTCCCCCTCGCCCGAGATCTCGACGCGTTGGACGTCGTCGTCCTCGCGCCAGGCGGTGAGCAGCTCCCCGATGGCCTGCATCATCGCAACATCGAGCGCGTTGATGGCCCGGGGTCGGTCGAGGACCAGGCGGGCGAGTCCGTCACTGACCTCGCCGCGCACGTGGGGGCTGGTGGTCTGGGTCACGTTTCCTCCTGTGGGTGGATCGGAGGGCGTCGGTCGCCCTCTCGTGGGTGCGCACCTGCCAGGCAAAGCCTGCCACCGCCACCACCCCGAGGGCCACGGCGGGGTTGAGCGAGTCGACGGCGCTGACGCTGTTGCGGTAGGCGAGGTTGATGGCGGCATAGCTGAGCAGTACCACCGTCGCCTGCACCGCGGCACGCACCATCCGACGGGAGGGCCGGGTGAGCGGCAGCAGCACGCCACCCCACAGCACGTACCAGGAGTGCAGGGCTGGCGAGCACAGCGCTACCGCCAGGAAGCTCCAGGCCAGGAAGGTGACCGGCTGGCGACGCGCGACGGTCAGCGCGAAGACCGTGATCAGGGCACCGGCCAGCACCATGCCGGCGGTGCGCGCCGCGGTCAGCATGGCACCGCCGGACGGGTCGAGGGCGAAGTGGTCGGCCACCATCTGGGCCAGCTGGCCGACAATGGTGGAGGGTGAGACGGTGATCACCATGCCGGGGACGTCGACGGCATCGAGCCATCCCCAGCCCAGGCCGGTGAGCCTGGTGATGCCGGCGAAGGTGCCGATCGCGATGGCGAAGCTCGCCACCGCCCGCACCGCGGTCGCGGCCACGTCACGCGCCTGCCAAGTGCGCCAGGGGTGACGGATCAACGGCAACGCATAGGCCGCCAGCACCGCTGGCTGCTTGATGGCCGCGGCCGCGCCGATCACCACCGCCGCGGCCAGCCAGGCCCAGTCGGCGCGAAAAGCCAGCCAGAGCCCCAGCACGAGCAGGCCCACCATCAGGGAATCATTGTGCGCCCCGCCGATGAAGTCGATCACCAGGACGGGGTTGAGGGTGGCCATCCACGCTGCCAGGGCCGGATCCGCGCGCAGCTGCACCGCGATACGCGGCACCAGCAGCCCGATCAGCACCACACCCACCAGGGCGGGGATGCGCATGGCCAGCGCGGAGACATAGGGGTCGAAGCCGGTGGCGTCCACGATCAGGTGCTGCATCTGCAGGCTCAGCGGCCCATAGGGGGCCGGAGTCCGCCGCCAGACCCAGGCCACCTGGTCGGCGAAAGCCCCCGGCAGCAGCATCACATTGCCGTGGTAGGGGTTGATGCCGTTGTGGATCAACCAACCCTGGGCGGCATAGGAATAGGCGTCGTGGCTGAAGATGGGCGGCGCCAGCAGGAAGGGCGCGCCCCAGATGGCCAGCACCGCCCAGTGCTTGAGGTGCCAGTAGGCCTCGTCTCCCTCCCGACGCTGCCCCTCGCCACCCCTGGCCGGGCGCAGCCGGAACCAGGCGTCGACCAGCAGTGCGAGGCCCGCCATGACCAGCACGGTGCCCAGGATGCGGGCCGGGGTGCCGGTCAGGTGCAGCGGACGCAACATCCGCCACCAGGGCGAGTTGAGCGGCAGGTAGGCCGGCGTCAGCGAGCCCAGCGCGATCAGGGAACTGCCATAGGCCCCGCGACGCACGTGCGCCACGGCCCAGGCCCGCCGGATGCTGGCCCAGTGCAGGTCGAGGCCACCGACCGACGGGGTGAGGACCGAGCTCACCGCAGCTGCTCGCGGCCCTGACGCAGCTGGGGCAGTTCCGCGGTGGTCGCCACGTGCGGCCCGGCCCACTCCAGGGCGTCGAAGGGACACTGTTCCACGCAGATGCCGCAGTACATGCACAGCGACCAGTCGATCTCGAAGCGGTCGAGCACGTTGTGGGAACGCTGCCGGGAGCGCGCATAGCCGGAGGTGGGTGATGCGGCGGCACCACCGATCGGTGCGCCCCCCTCCCCCTCGCGCAGTTCGGTGTGCGAGTCGATGTGGATGCACCAGGCGGGGCACTCACGCGCACAGATCATGCAGGAGGTGCAGTTGGACTCGATGAGCCGGATGGATCCGTGGGCCCCGGCCTGCTGCGGCTGTTCGTTCATCGTCGTCTCCTCACCCGTCCGCCGGCGACGGCGGCGGCGATCTCCTCGGCAGTGGCTGGTGCGGCCTGCGGGTCACGCTCCCCCCACACCTCGGCGTCGGGCACCCCGGGAGGAGCCATCTTGCGACGGCTGGGGGCCGCGCCGCCCGGCTCCTTGGTGCCAGGCCAGGGTTGTGCGGCGCGGGCACCCAACACGAAGTCCTTGCGCAAGGGGGTCGTCGCTCCCCCATGGTTCAGCAGCGGCGCCTGGTCGCCACCGTCGAAGACGATCCCGAAGAAGTCGTGCGCCTCGCGCTCGTGCCACGACGCTCCCGGTAGCAAGGACGTGCAGCTGGCCAGCACCGGTTCTTGGCGGGGCACCCGGGTCTGGAGCCGCAGCCCCCTGGGAGGGCTGGACTGGTGGTCGACCAGGCGCAGCACGACGCGGAACTCGTCACCGCGTCCGATCTCGTCGACTGCCCCCAACCAGTCCAGGAAGGGGTACTGGTCCGCTGCGGCGCGGATCTGCTCGATCCACTGCCCGGAAGGGACCTCACGCACCTCGTCGTCGATGCCATGCCCTCCCGGGACGGAGATGTGTTCACTCATTGGACAGCTCCCTGCACGAATTCCTGGCGAACCTTCTCGACCACCTCGGCCAGTGCGGCGGGCGGGGGCGGACAACCCGCGACAAAACTGTCGACGTGCACCAGCTGGTTGACCCCCTTGGTGACCGACCAGGCATCCCAGTAGGGGCCACCGGCGCAGGCACAGGCACCGAAGCTGACCACGTGATCGGGGGCGAGCTCGGCGATCCGGTCGGTGACTAGGCCGGACAGGGCGTCACTGAGGGTCCCGGAGACCACGGCCACCACCGCGGCACCCGCGGGCGCGGCCGACAGCCGCGGCGCGTCGACGGGCACCGCGAACTCTGACTCGATGGCACAACAGGCCAGGGCGAGGTCGACGACGACCACCGACCGGTCGCCGAACCAGTCGATGAACTGCCCCTTGTTCTGCTCAGACACGAGCGCCAGCCTAGCTTCCGCACCGGCGCACCGTCTGGCCAGGCGCTGGTCTGCCTTCGTGTGGCAGCTAGTCTGGACTGTCGAGTGTTGTCTTTTCGAAAGAGGCCCGTTGTGACTGGTGTGCAAGTTCTCGAGCGAGTGGTGATCCGCTTCGCCGGCGACTCAGGTGACGGAATGCAGCTGACGGGCGACCGGTTCACCCACGACTCGGCCACCCTGGGCAATGACATCTCGACCCTGCCGAACTTCCCGGCCGAGATCCGCGCCCCCCAGGGCACCCTGCCGGGCGTGTCCAGCTTCCAGCTGCACTTCGCCAACTACGACATCGTCACCCCCGGCGACCGGCCCGACGTGCTCGTGGCGATGAACCCGGCCGCGCTCAAGGCCAACCTCAAGGACCTGCCCCGCGGCGGGCTGCTGGTGGTCGACAATGCCGAGTTCACCAAGCGCAACCTGACCAAGGTGGGTTATGAGGCCAACCCCCTCGAGGACGGCTCGCTGGCCGACTACCACCTGGTGGCACTCGACCTGACCGGCATGGCAGTGGCCTCGGTCAAGGACTTCGGGCTGGGCCGCAAGGACTCCGCGCGCAGCAAGAACATGTTCGCCCTCGGACTGCTCAACTGGCTCTACAGCCGCCCCACCGAGGGCACCGAGAAATTCCTGGTCGAGAAGTTCGCCAAGAAGCCCGAGATCCGCGATGCCAACATCGCCGCCTTCCGCGCCGGCTACGCCTTCGGTGAGACCACCGAGGACTTCGCCGTGCGCTACGAGGTGGCCAAGGCCGACATGCAGGCCGGCAGCTACCGCCAGATCAGCGGCAACCTGGCCACCAGCTATGGCCTGATCGTGGGCGCCGAGAAGGCCGGGCTGCAGCTCTTCCTGGGCTCCTACCCGATCACCCCCGCCTCCGACATCCTGCACGAGCTGAGCCGGCAGAAGGGCCAGGGCGTCATCACCTTCCAGGCCGAGGACGAGATCGCCGGCGTCGCCTCCGCGCTGGGTGCCTCCTTCGGTGGCTCGCTGGGCGTGACCACCACGTCGGGCCCCGGCATCGCCTTGAAGTCCGAGGCGATCGGCCTGGGCGTCATGACCGAGCTGCCGCTGGTCGTTGTCGACGTGCAGCGCGCCGGCCCGTCGACGGGCATGCCCACCAAGACCGAGCAGGCCGACCTGCTGCAGGTGATGTACGGACGCAATGGTGAGGCCCCGGTGCCGGTGCTGGCACCGTCGACCCCCTCGGACTGCTTCGACATGGCTGTGGAGGCCGTGCGCATCGCGGTCACCTACCGCACCCCGGTCTTCCTGCTCACCGACGGCTACCTCGCCAACGGTGCCGAGCCGTGGCGGATCCCCGAGATCGACCAGCTGCCCGAGATCGACCCGAACTTCGCCACCGCCCCCAATGACGGCGACGACTTCCTTCCCTACAAGCGCGACCCCGAGACCCTTGCTCGCGCCTGGGCCAAGCCCGGCACGCCCGGGCTGGAGCACCGCATCGGCGGCATCGAGAAGGCCGACGGCTCGGGCAACATCTCCTACGACCCGGCGAACCACGACCACATGGTGCGGCTGCGCCAGGCCAAGGTGGACGGCATCGTGCGCGACATCCCCGACATCGAGGTCGACGACCCCTCGGGACGCGCCAAGGTGCTGGTGCTGGGCTGGGGTTCCACCTACGGCCCCATCACCGCCGCCGTGCGTCGGGTGCGGGCCAGCGGGCGCGATGTCGCCCAGGCCCATGTGCGCCACCTCAACCCCTTCCCTGCCAACCTCGGCGAGGTGCTGCGCGGCTACGACCGCGTGATCGTGCCCGAGATGAACCTGGGCCAGTTCGCGATGATGCTGCGCGCCAAGTACCTGGTCGACGTGCAGAGCTACTCGCGTGTCTTCGGGCTGCCGATCTCGCTCTCGGAGCTGGCCGCCGACCTCGAGGTGGAGATCGACCAGATCAACGGCCACCCGGGCGGGCCCGTCGACGAGGTCGAGATCTCCGAGGGTCCCGGCAGCGAGGACATGGGCGACGGCGAGCTCGCGGCCGACAACGAGCAGGCCCAGCTGCACGCCGAACCGGCCCCCATCAACAACCCGAACGAGCACTCACACACCACGCAGGAGCAGAAGTGACCACCACCGAACTGCAGACCCCCGGCTACCGCGGGCTGGCCGGTGTCCCGCTGAGCATCGAGCCGCTGAACCGCAAGGACTTCACCAGCGACCAGGAGGTGCGCTGGTGCCCCGGCTGCGGTGACTACGCCATCCTCGCGGCCTTCCAGAGCATGATGCCCGAACTCGGCATCAAGCGTGAGAACACCGTGATCATCTCCGGCATCGGCTGCTCCTCGCGCTTCCCGTACTACGTCGACAGCTACGGGATGCACTCCATCCACGGCCGTGCCCCGGCCATCGCCACCGGCGTGGCGGTGACCCGCCCCGACCTGGGCGTCTGGGTCGTCACCGGCGACGGTGACGCCCTGTCGATCGGCGGCAACCACCTGATCCACGCGATGCGTCGCAATGTGAACATGACGATCATGCTGTTCAACAACCGCATCTACGGCCTCACCAAGGGCCAGTACTCGCCCACCTCCGAGGCCGGCAAGGTGACCAAGTCGAGCCCGCTCGGCTCGGTCGACGCCCCCTTCAACCCCGTCTCGCTGGCACTGGGCGCTGAGGCCGGCTTCGTCGCCCGCACGGTCGACTCCGACCGCCAGCACCTCTCGCAGGTGCTCAAGGCCGCCGCCGGCTACCGCGGCACGTCGCTGGTGGAGATCTACCAGAACTGCCCGATCTTCAACGACGGTGCCTTCGAGGACCTCAAGGGACCCGGCTCTGACGAGGCGATCATCCCACTGCGCCACGGTGAGCCGATCCTGTTCGGCGCCGACAACCACCTGGGCGTCGTGCAGAACCGCGACGGGTCGGTGGAGGTGGTGGAGGTCTCCGAGGTGGGCCTCGACGACATCCTGGTGCACGACGAGCACCACGCCGACCCGTCGCTGGCCTTTGCGCTGAGCCGCCTGACCGACGGTGGCGTGATGCACCGCTCCCCCATCGGCATCTTCCGCAATGTTGAGCGGCCCGCCTACGACGACCTGGCCCGCGAGCAGGTCGCCATGGCCATGGGCGACCGCCAGGAGTCGGCGCTGCAGGCCATGGTCAACGGGCGCGACACCTGGACCGTGCTCTGAGTACCTCCCGGCCGTGACCGCGAGGGGTCCGAGCCGATGCTCGGACCCCTTGGCGCGTTGTGGCGGCGCTGGATTTGGGCGGGTGTGCGACACCGACACCCCCGTCCGCAGGACGAGCTGTTGCGTCACGTCAACGCGGACTGGCCCAGTTCGACCACCATAGACGCGGACAAGTCCTCGGCCAGCACCTTCGTCACCCTCGACGAACAGGCCCGCGACACAGGGCGCGGGATCATCGAGCAGCTGGCCCGGAAGACCGGAGACCCGCGGGACGACAAGGCCAAGGCCGGCGACCTGGGCGGGTTGGGGATGGAGCCCGACGAGCGGGTCACCATCCGGTGAGAACCGGAGCCGCCGACGATCAGTTGGAGCGGCCCACCAGGTCGAGGCAGATCCTCGACAGGGCCTGCTTGGCTTCCCCGTCGGGCAGCGACTCCAGGTGCGCCAGTGCCAGGTCGGCGTGGCGCTGCACCTCTGCCCGGGCCTGCTCGATCACAGGATGGGCCCGCAGCTGCTCCAGCGCATCGGCCAGGCGGGCGTCGTCGGACAGGTCGGAGGAGATGAGCTCCTTGAGCGCCTGGTCGGCCGGATCCTGGGAGGCCTGCAACATCAGCGTCGGCAGCGTCGGGACGCCCTCGCGCAGGTCGGTCCCGGGAGTCTTGCCCGTCTCGTTGCTGGTGATGTCGATGATGTCGTCGCTGAGCTGGAAGACCACGCCGATCTCCTCGCCGAAGGCGTCCAGCGCCTCCAGGATTTCACGCGAGGCCCCGGCGACCATGCCGCCGAAGACGGCCGAGGTGGCGATCAACGAACCCGTCTTGTCACTGATGACCTGCAGGTAGTGCTCCAGGGGGTCATCGCCCTCCTGCGGCCCACGGGTCTCCGCGATCTGGCCCTGCACGAGGCGGCCGAAGGTTTCGGCCTGCAGGCGCACGTAGTCGGTGCCCAGGTCGGCCACCAGGGTGGAGGCGCGGGAGAAGAGGTAGTCGCCCACCAGGATCGCAATCGAATTGTCCCAGCGGCGGTTGGCGCTCGGGGCACCGCGACGCAGGTCGGCATCATCCATCACGTCGTCGTGGTAGAGGCTCGCGACGTGGGTGAGCTCCACCACCAGGGCGGCGCGGGTGAGGTCGGTCTCGCTGGTGCCCTGTCCGAAGGCAGATCCCAGAACCACCAGCAGTGGACGGAAACGCTTTCCGCCGGCATCGATGATGTGCCTCGCCGCCTCGGTGACGAAGGGACTGTCGGCAACGGCGGCCTTGACCAGCTCGTCCTCGATGACGGCAAGCCGACCGGTGACCGAGGCCTCGAATTCCTCGTCCACGACGTGGGTCACGATTCTCCTCATTTCGATGCGGGGCAGGTCCCCGAAAGCCTCCCCCCAGACTAGTGGTTCGCGCACAGGCGCGCCCAATCGAGCCCGGTCCCGGACGCGCCCATGCCGGCTTCGGCCCATGCACCCCATGGGTCCCGAGACGGGACTGGCCCCGCACCCTTCAGGGTGCGGG
>NZ_JBHWOO010000161.1:0-2608 GCF_043424415.1 Luteococcus sp.
ACCTCCAGTTGGGCGCTGAGCTGGCCCACCGTGGCGGATCCCTGACGGCGCACGGCGGTCAGGATGCCTGCGTGACGCTCCTCGACCAGCATGACCGCAGGCTAGCACCGCGCGCGCAGTTCCGCGCAGCATCGCGCAAAGTCGCGCACAAGGGTGCAGGTATGTGCAGATTGTGCGACGATGGTCGTCCACGTCACAACCCCGACGACACAGCTGAACGTCTGTACGACCAACCCAGGCAGCACCGCCGCTGTCCCAGAGTCCAGCCGCTGTCTCACCGTCCAGGAGGACACCATGCGCCGCCGCACCTTCCTCAACACCAGCGCCGCCCTCGGTGGCATCAGTGGGATCGGCCTGCTGGCCGCCTGCGCCCCCGGCTCCGACCAGGGCGGCGGCACCGGCAACGGCGGCGACGGGGGTGGCTCCGGCCCGTCGGCCGGCGATATCGAGACCGATCCCGCGGCGATGGGCGACCTCACCCTGCTGATGTGGGACCAGGAGGTGCGCGGCGCCCAGAACGACGCCATCGAGGCCCTGATCCAGAGCTTCCAGGACGAGTACCCCAACATCACCATCGAGCGGGTCTCGCAGTCCTTCGACGACCTCCAGCAGCAGACGGGCCTGGCCCTGTCCGGCAACGACGTGCCCGACGTGCTCCAGGTCAACAACGCCCGCGGCGACATGGGCACCTTCGTGGAGGCCGGCCAGCTCACCGACCTCACCGGCTACGCCGAGGCCTACGGCTGGACCGACCGCTTCAGCGAGTCCGTGCTGGGCAAGATGATGTACTCCCCGGACGGCGTCACCTTCGGTAAGGGCTCCCTGTGGGGCCTGCCGCAGACGGGCGAGGTGTGCGGCATCTACTACAGCGCCTCCAAGCTCGAGCAGCTAGGCGTGGAGCCCCCCACCACCTGGGACGAGCTGTTTGACCTGGTGCAGAAGGCCCTGGACGCCGACGAGGTCCCCATCAAGCTGGGCAACCTCGAGCAGTGGCCGGCCCTGCACGTGTTCGGCCCCCTGCAGGCCAACTTCGTGCCCAGCGAGGAGATCATCACCCTGGGCATGGGCAACGCGGGCGCCGAGTGGACCAGCGACGCCAACGTCCAGGCCCTCACCAAGCTCGCCGAATGGGGCACCGGCGGCGCGCTGGGCGACTCCCCCAACGGCCTGGCATACGACACCGCCTGGCCCGAGTTCACCGAGGGCTCCGGCGTGCTGCTGATCGGTGGCTCCTGGCTGGGCCCGGACATGGAGGGCGTGATGGGGGAGGACCTCCGCTTCATGGCCCCGCCCCCCGGCGCCGACGGCAAGGTGGCCACCACCGGCGGCACCGGCCTGCCCTTCGCCATCCCCGCCAACGCAGCGAACGCCGATGCGGCCGCCGCGTTCATCGACTACATCACCAGTGACACGGCGATGGAGCTGATCGCCGAGAACGGCGGCATGCCCGTGAACCGCACCGCGGAGCTGGCCCCGGACAGCGGCGTCAACAAGGACATCTACGAGGCCTTCGACGCGGTCTCCACCGAGGGTGTGCTGCTGCCGTACCTGGACTACGCCACCCCGTCGTTCGCCGACACCGCGGGCTCCACCCTGCAGCAGGTCATCGGGGGCCAGGCCGAGCCGGCCGCCGCCGCCGAGCAGCTCCAGACCGACTACGGCGACTTCACCTCCGAGGGCTGACATGACCGCCATCGCTGGTGCCCGGGCCGCCCGGGAAGGATCCGACGCCCCAGGGCCCGACGGGCCAGGTGGTGCCGGCGGATCCGGCGGCAGGGGCCGACGCACTACGCGTGCCGGCGGGCCCCCGTCGGCCGTGGTGCGCGGGCGCTGGACCCCGTACCTGTTCATCCTGCCGGCGTTCCTGGTGTACGGGGCGTTCTCCCTGTACCCGCTGATCCGGGCCGCCCAGTTCTCCCTGTACGAGTGGTCCGGCTTCGGGGCCTCCACCTTCGTGGGCCTGGACAACTACATCGACCTGGCCTCGGACCCGGACTTCCGGGCCGCCATCGTCAACGCCCTGGTGCTGATCTTCTTCTACGCCGTGCTGCCGCTGATCGTGGGGCTGGTGCTGGCGGCGATCCTGCGCCGCGGGCAGGTGCGCGGCATGGGCTTCTTCCGCACCGTGATCTTCCTGCCCCAGGTGATCGCCCTGGTGGTGGTGGCCGTGGCATGGCGCCACATCTATGCCCCCAGTGGCCCGTTGAACCAGGCCCTGCGGTCGCTGGGACTGGACTCCCTGGCCCGCGGCTGGCTGGGGGACCCGGGCGCGGCCCTGCCCGCGGTGGGCTTCATCGGCACCTGGCTGCAGATGGGACTGGTGATGCTGCTGCTTCTGGCGGGCATGAGCCGCATCCCCGACGAGCAGTTCGAGGCGGCCCGCCTGGACGGCGCCGGTCCCGTCCAGGAGTTCTTCGCGATCACCCTGCCTTCGGTGCGCGGGGAGATCGTGGTGGCGCTGGTGCTCACCATCATCGCGGCGCTGAAGACCTTCGACCTGGTGTACATGACCACCTCCGGCGGCCCCGGCAACGCCACCACCGTGCCCAGCTACGAGGTGTACGACCGTGCCTTCCAGCTGCGCGAGGTGGGCTCGGCCAGCGCCGTC
>NZ_JBHWOO010000162.1:0-2674 GCF_043424415.1 Luteococcus sp.
TGCCTCGTCCCCAGGCGTCGGGCAGTAGGACGTAGGACAGCTCCAACTCTCGCCCCTCCGGGCGGACGTGTCCGGGTCGATCCGGGTTGCGCCGATCCGCCACCACCGTGCCCAGCATCCGTCCACTGCGTGCGTCCGAGACGATCTGGGCCCATCTGCGACGTCCACACCGCGCTCCAGCCACACTGCCAACAGCGAGCGGCAAGGCGATGGACTTCGGCCGGGGGCCGCCCAGGTGATGGCGAACGCGATCATCGGTCAGCAACTGGACCATGCGAGTGACGTCTCCCGCCCGTCCGTTGCGCAGCTGGATCTCAGGTGAGGCCATGGCTCGAGCTTAGGCAACGCGCACCGCCACACCTCGCACGGGCTCTGGAGTCAACGACCCTGCGCGTGAGTTGATGCCCGTGCATGTCGAGGGCGCGGGGGCTCTCTGGCGGCTAGCCTTCCGGTATGAGCACCGCCGAGGACGTCCTCCACCTGGTTGAGGCCCGGGCGCGTGCCCTTGCTGAGCAAGATGCCGAGGGGTTGCGGCTGCTGATGCATCCCGAGTGTGTCTGGCCCAGCTACGCAGGGCTGGTGCTGGACCGTGACGAGTATGTCCACCGCAACACCACTGCGGTCACCTTCGCCTCCCAGCGCTTCGAAGGCCCCGTGGTGCGGGTCGTCGGCGACACGGCCATCGTCACCGGGACGGTTGTCGACACTCTGCGCGACGGTGAGCAGTTCCGCCTGCTGATCACCATGACGTGGGTGCGCTGCGATGGCTTGTGGCAGTTGCTCGCTGGTCACGCGGGCCCGCGTCTGGCCTCGTGAACCGCACCCTTTGTCCCGAATGCGGTGTTGGGTTCCTCACCGTGTGCTGAGGTCCAAGCCGACGGCTGGATTCCGTGGGATGAGCTGTGGGACGGCTGGGATGAGCTGTGGGGGCGGCGCGCATTGCCATCGACACCGCGCGGCTGGCAGCTGCTGCAGAGGAGCGAGGTTCGCGTGCACGGCCCCGCTGAACATGGACGTGTCGCTACGGTGTCGTCATGATGGCCGTCCTGACGCAGTTGGTGTTCGAGTGCGACGATCCCGTCCCAGTGGCCGCGTTCTGGCAGGACGTCTTGGACCTCGCGCCAGCCGAGGGCACGGACGACTGGCTCACCCTGCAGTGGGAACCGGTCGGTCGGTTCTCGTTCCATCGTGTCGAGGGCTATGTGCCGCCTCCGTGGCCTGGCGAGTCTGGTCAGCAGCAGGTGCACTTCGATCTCCTGGTCGACGACCTGCAGGCTGCGTCTGCCACGGTTGAGCGTGCCGGTGGGACGCCGCTGACTGGGGTGATGGATCCGGGGCCGAAGGCGTGGCGCATCTTCGTCGACCCCGCTGGCCACCCGTTCTGTCTCGTCTCGGTGCCGGAGTGACGGCCAGGCGCAGTCAGTGGGGTTGAGGCGACCTTCCGGTCGCTCGGCCATTGTCATGCTCCAAGGGCGCTCGAAACCCGTTCGTGTTCAGCTGGTTACTTCCCAGTCTTCTGTCGGGCGTAGTAGGCGCGGGATCGGTTGCGGTCGCCGCAGTCCTTGGTGACGCACCAGCGTCGGTTGTGGGCTCTGGATGTGTCGAGGAAGACCCAGCCGCAGTGGGCGTCCTCGCACTGGTGGAGCCGGTCCAGGTCGGAGCGTGCGAGCAGGGCCATGATGCTTCGGGCGATCCGGTGGCGTGGGGTGGCAGGGGTGAGCGTGCGGTCGTGCCAGCGCCATCCATCGGCAGCGGGGGTGTAGGTGGCTGCGGTGAGTGCTTGGTGGAGCTCGTCGGTGATGACTTGGCCTGCGTCGGCGTCGTCGGTGAACAGTGCGCCGTACAGCGCCTCGCGCAATGCGAGGACCTTGGCATGTTCCGTGGCGGCCTCACCGGGCGGCACCTGAAGGGCTTTGGCTTCCTCGTTATGGATCAGCGCGGATTCCAGGCACCAGGCCATGACGTCGCCGAAGTCGTTGAGATCCTCTTCTCGGTCCTCGTCGGACAGTCGCCACTCGACCGTGTTGATCAGGTCCAGGGCGACGTCGCCGGCGATGTGACTGAAACGTGCCATTATTCAACCTCCATCCTCACAGTCTAGGCACCTGTTGCCTGTGAGCCGTTTATGCGGCAGGATCTCACGAGTAAAAAGCATCAAACTTGTGAGGCTAGGCGGTGGCGATGAGGGACCCGAGCGCAAGACTGGTCCGTGACGACCGGAGCTTCGCGTGGTATTGGTTTGGGCAGAGCGTGAGTAGTTTCGGCAGCCAGGTGACGGCGATGGCGTTGCCGCTGGTCACTGCGGTGACCTTGCACGGGACTACGGCGCAGGTGGGGTGGGTGGCCACGGCCGCGATGCTGCCGTACCTGTTGTTCTCGCTCATCGCTGGGCACGTCCTTGAAGGTAGGGATGCCCGCAAGGTGATGTTGCCGGCCAATCTGTTCCAGGGCGCTGCGATGGCTGTTGTCCCGATCGCCTGGCTGGGCGGGTGGTTGTCGGTCCCGCTGTTGGTGCTCCTCGCGTTCGTTGCCGGGTGTGCCGCGGTGTGTTTCGGCGTGGTCGGCTTCTCCTAGCGCATGTCGGAGTCGTGACACTGGCGGAACCGCGGAGGCCCCAGAAGCAGAGCTCCGGGGGCCTCCTCCGTCATCCTCTCGTGGGAATCAGTCGTAGTAT
>NZ_JBHWOO010000163.1:0-6369 GCF_043424415.1 Luteococcus sp.
GGCGGGGTCAGGTGACACCGATGACCAGGGTGCTCTGTGCGGCTTCGATGACGTCGTTGGTGATGGTGTCGAGTTCGTTGATCTTCAGGACCCGCTGGATCTGGGGGAAGAGGCGTTCGAGGAGCCGGAAGTTGCCGCGGGCGTAGAAGAGGGACAGGACGATGATGTCGTCGATGTTCGTGGCCACGAACAGGCCGATCGCCTGCAGGATCGGGGTGAGCAGTTCCATCGGTGCCTTTCAGGGCGCGCCGGACCGCCGGCGGTGGGTCAGTGGGGCCGCGTTGGTCCGCGGGGGTCAGTGTCCGCGCGTGGGCTGGTGGGTGCGTGCGGCGCGCAGGCCGTTGAGGATGACCAGGACCTCGGCGACTTCGTGGATGAGTACGACGGCGGCCAGGCCCAGGACGCCGGTGATGGCCAGGGGTGGCAGCGCGGCGATGATGAGCAGTGACAGGACGATGTTCTGGTTGACGATGCGCCGTCCGCGTCGGGCGTGGGCGATGGCCTGGGGCAGCAGGCGCAGGTCCTGGCCGGTGAAGGCGATGTCGGCGGACTCGATCGCGGCGTCGGAGCCGGTGGCTCCCATCGCGATCCCGACGTCGGCCGCGGCCAGGGCGGGGGCGTCGTTGATGCCGTCACCGATCATCGCGGTGGGCCGGCGCACGCTGAGCTCGCCCACGGCGGCGGACTTGCCTTCGGGGCGCAGCTCGGCGCGCACGTCGCTGATGCCGGCCTGGGCCGCGAGGGCGCGGGCGGTGCGCTCGTTGTCTCCGGTCAGCATCGTGACGTCGATGCCCTGGCCCGCCAGGGTCGTGATGACCTCGGGGACCTCGGGACGGAGCTCGTCACGCACCCCGATCGCCCCGGCGACCGCGCCGTCGCGGTGGACGACGACGACCGTCATCCCCTGGGCCTCCAGGTCACGGACCCGGTAGGTGAGGTCGCCGGGGTCGACCCAGCGGGGGCTGCCGACCAGCACTACGGCGCCGTCGACGGTGCCGTGGATTCCGTGGCCGGCTTCCTCGGTGGTGCCCTGGGCGGCGGGGATTGTGGGGGCGGCGTGGGTGATGGCGGTGGCGAGGGGGTGGGTGCTGTGCTGCTCGAGCGCGGCGGCCCAGGCCAGGACCTGTTGCTCGGTGACGTCGGCGGCGGGGACGACGGCGGTGACGGTGGGCTGGTTGCGGGTCAGGGTCCCGGTCTTGTCGAAGGCGACGTGCCCGATGTCCCCGAATCGTTCGAAGATGGCACCGCTCTTGATGATGACGCCGAACTTGCTGGCCGAGCCGACCGCGGAGACCACGGTGATCGGCACCGCGATCGCCAGCGCACACGGGGAGGCGGCCACGAGCACCACCAGGGCGCGGGTGATCCAGGTCTGCGGGTCACCGGCGAGTGAGCCGATGAGCGCGACCAGCACGGCCAGGACCAGGACGCCGGGCACGAGCGGACGGGCGATGCGGTCGGCCAGCCGGGCGCGTTGCCCCTTCTCGGCCTGGGCGCGTTCGACCAGGCTCACGATCGTGGTCAGGGAGTTGTCGGTGCCGGGCGCGGTCGCCTCGACCTGCAGGGCTCCGGCGGCGTTGATCGCCCCGGCAGACACCTCATCACCGGGGCCGACCTCGACGGGGATGGACTCACCGGTGATCGCCGAGGTGTCCACGCTGCTGTGCCCGCTGCGGACGATGCCGTCGGTGGCGATGCGCTCACCGGGCCTGATCAGCATGACCTGCCCCGCGGCCAGGTCACGGGCCGGGACGCTCGCGCTATGGCCGTCGGTGAGGACGGTGGCGCTCTGGGGCACGAGCTTGAGCAGCGCGCGCAGCCCGGCACGCGCCCGGTCCATCGCCCGGTCCTCCAAGGCCTCGGCGATGGAGTAGAGGAAGGCCAGGGCCGCGGCCTCCTCCACGTGGCCGAGGATGACCGCGCCGGTGGCGCTCATCGTCATGAGGAGCGCGATGCCGAGCTTGCCCGTGGCGAGCTTGCGCAGCGCACCGGGGACGAACGTGGAGGCCCCGAGCAGCAGACCGACCCAGAACAGCACCAGCGCCGCGCTCTGGGCGCCGGACCACTCACAGGCCAGCCCGGCGACGAACGCGACCCCCGAGGCGATGGGGATCAGGACGGCGCGGTCAGCCCACCACGGGGTCTCGTGCTCGTCGTCGGTCTCGAGCTCCTCGACGGGGGTGTGGGTGGTCGCCCTCATGCCACGGTCCCGCTCGGGCAGCAGCCGGGCACCGTGCAGGTGGCATCCACGCACGGGGCGTTCTCATCGACGGCCAGCGTCACCTCGACCAGCGCGGTCATCGCCGCCCCCAGGTGGGGGTCGGCGATCTCGTACCGCGTCTGGCGCCCCTCGGGCTCGGCCACGACGATGCCGCAGTCCCGCAGGCAGGTGAGGTGGTTCGACACGTTCGACCGGGTCAGGCCTAGGTCGCGGGCGAGTACCGCCGGGTAGCTCGGGCCCTCGAGGAGTGTCATGAGGATGCGGGAGCGGGTCGGGTCGGCCATCGCCCGGCCCAGCCGGTTCATCACGTCCAGCCGCGAAGCAATAGTCAGCATGCGCTGACCATACAGAACCTGCTGACCTCTCGTGTGTGGCTCCCGCTGCTGATATCTGCATAGGTGTATGGTCGTGGCATGAGTGTGACGCCGTTGGATTCGTGTCAGGTCACCGCCGTCCATCCGGAGAAGGTGGCGCTGACCCGGGAGAGGATCCCCGACGAGCGCGAGGCCGGCAGGTTGGCCGGGCTGTTCAAGCTCCTGGGGGACCCGCGCCGTGCCCGGGTGCTGTATGCGTTGCTGGAGGCCGGCGAGCTGTGCGTGTGTGACCTGGCGGCGTCGGTCGATGTCGCGGAGGCGTCGGTGTCCCAGGTGCTGCGGGTGCTGCGTACCGCTGGGGTGGTCGAGAACCGCCGGGAGGGGCGGATGGTGTACTACCGCCTCGCTGACGGGCATGTGCGGATGCTGCTGGACGTCTCCCGTGAGCACGCCCGCCACGAGGGGCAGGGCTGATGGGGGCGGGACACAGCCATGCCCCGGCGACCGGGCATGCCGGTGGCCGCTACCGTCGGCGGCTGGCGGGGGCGTTCGCCCTGACGGCGGGCTTCTTCCTGATCGAGCTGGTCGCGGGGCTGGTGTCGGGGTCGTTGGCGCTGCTGTCGGATGCCGGGCACATGGCTGCCGATGTGGTGGTGCTGGGTGCGGCGCTGCTGGCGACGCGCATCGCGAGCCGGCCGGACTCCACGGGGCGACGCACCTATGGCTCCTACCGGGCCGAGGTGTTCGCCTCGGCGTTGGCGGTGCTGGCGATGCTCGCGGTCGGGGTGTACGTGGTGGTCGAGGCCATCAGCCGGCTGGGCGACGCGCCGGAGGTGGCCTCCGGCGCCATGCTCGCGGTCGGCTTCGCCGGCCTGGTGATCAACATCATCTCCATGCTGCTGCTGCGCAGCGGGGCCAAGGACAGCCTGAACGTCAAGGGCGCCTACTACGAGGTGATCGCCGACGCCGCCGGGTCGGTGGGTGTCATGGTCGCCGGCGTGCTGATCATCCTCACCGGCCAGCCGATCTGGGACGTCGTGGTCGCGGCGCTCATCGCGGTCTTCGTCATCATCCGGGCGGTGGTTCTGGGCAGGCAGGTGATCGCGGTGCTGGGCCAACACGCCCCGGAAGGGGTGGACCCGGAGGACGTCGCCGGTGACCTGGACGCGGTCGAGGGGGTGGAGGAGGTCCACGACCTGCACCTGTGGACCCTGACGTCGGGGATGAACGTGGCCACGGCCCACCTGGTCGCTGACCAGGGCGCGGACCACGGCGCCGTGCTTGCCGGCGCGCGCCGGGTGCTGCGCGACCGTTACGGTATCGCCCATGCCACCTTGCAGGTGGAGGGCGCCGGCAGCGACGGCTGTCACGACCTGAGCTGGTAGCACTCGGCACGGAAGCCCGCTCGCGAGAGCCGCACATGCTTGAGCAACGTCTTAGGAGCGCGCGATGACCGCGAAGCACGGCAAGGGCCCCGGGCCGGACGAGGGCCAGCGGCCGGCCCGGCGCGGGGTGGTGCTCACCCTGCTGGGGATCGGTCTGGTCGCCGCGGCTTACGTGGTGACGATCGTGGTCATGGTGGTGCGGTGACGCGGCCCAAACGGACCGCGGCCTCATGGCGGCGCCGCAAGGCGGTCATCGCGTCGTCCAGTGCTGTCCTCGTCGGGTCGAGCACGTAGAGGTCGTGAAGACGTCCAGATATAGGCCTGGGACGGGAGTTCTTGCATCGACTGAACTCCCCGGTGGTTGCAGGTCCGATACGCAGGGGTGCCAGTAAGTAGGGCTGATCGGCGCCCATTTTCTTGTCTCGCGCCCCGGGGCGAGGCGGTCCCCTATCGGTGTCCCTGTGTGCGGGGCAGGTTCACGCCGCGCAGCAGGAGAGCTTGGCGATGTCGGTGGTGAAGGCCTGCGCGGTGAGCTTGAGGCCTTCGGCCATGGTCAGGTAGGGGCTCCAGAGGTTGGCGACCTGGCTGGTGGTCATGCCGGCCTCGAGCATGTAGACCCCGGCGGCGGCGAGGTCGCCGGCGTCCTGGGCCAGGGCGGTAATGCCGATGATGCGGCCGGTGTCGGCGTCGGTGACCATCTTGATGAACCCGCGGGTGTCGCGGTTGACGATCGCGCGTGGGACGTGCGCGAGTGACAGGACACGGCTGTCGTAGCGGATCCCGGCAGCGGAGGCCTGCCGTTCGGTCATCCCGACGGCGGCCAGGGCGGGGCTGGTGAACACGACCCGGGGCAGGTGGCGGTAGTCGACCTCGAGGCCGGCGCCGGTGAGGGCGTTGTCGGCGACGAGGGCGCCGTGGGCCGCGGCGACGTACACGAACTGACGGTGGGCGGTGACGTCACCGGCAGCCCAGACGCGCGGGTTGGTGCTGCGCAGATGGCTGTCGACGACCACCTCGCCGTGGTCGCCGGTGCGCACGTCGACGGTGTCGAGACCGAGCGTGGCGGTGACCGGGCGGCGCCCGGTGGCGACGAGTACCTCGGCCGCCCGGAGTTCCTGTGAGCCGTCAGTGGTGGTGGCAGTGACCGTGACCTCGCCGGTGGCCGGGTCGCGGCGGACCGCGCTGGGCACCGCGCCGCGGATGATCTGGATGCCTTCGTCCGTGAAGATCTCATCCAGGGCGGTGGACGCCTCGGGTTCTTCCTGGGACGCCAGCCGTGAGCGGACCAGCATGGTGACCCGGACGCCGAGCCGAGCGAAGAGCTGGGCCTGCTCCATCGCGACGTAGCCGCGGCCGATGACCAGCAGCGACTCCGGGACGTGGTCCAGTTCCATCGCGGTGGTCGAGGTCAGGTAACCGGCCTCCTGCAGGCCGGGGACCGGCGGCGCCCAGGGCCTGGAGCCGGTGGCGATGAGGTAGTGCGCGGCCCGGACCGTCTCCACCGTGCCGTCAGGGCCGGTGACGCGCAGTGCCGGCTCGCTGGGTGTGCCGACGAACGTGGCGTCCCCGGGGTGGAGATCCCATCCGTACTCGGTGGCCAGGTCCAGGTACTTCTCGCCACGCAGTGACCCGACGAGCCGATCCTTGCCGGCGATCAAGGCGGGCATGTCGACCGGCCGGACTTCGGGGAGCGGCAGGCCGGGGAACCGGGAGGCGTCGAGTGTGACGTGGCGGGCCTCGGCGGTCGCGAGCAAGGCCTTGGAGGGCACGCACCCGGTGTTCACGCAGGTACCGCCGACGGTGCCACGCTCGATCATCACCACCCGTCTGCCGAGGTTGGTGGCGCGGATCGCGGCCGCGAACGCCGCCCCACCGGACCCGATCATTGCCAGGTCATACGACCTGCTGTTAGCCGTTGCCGTCATGAACTCCTCCTTCATCGCCCTCAGGATCGACCTTCCAGTGCACTGGAAGGTCAAGGGGGAGAATGAGTGGCATGCGGATCGGTGAGGTGGCTCGGGCGTCGGGCACGACGAGCAAGACCCTGCGGTACTACGAGGAGGTCGGGCTGCTACCCGCCGCGGACCGCACCCCGGCGGGCTACCGGGACTACGGCGCCGAGGTGCTCGACCGGCTGGACTTCATCCGCCGGGGGCAAGCGGCCGGGCTGACCCTGGCCCAGATCGGTCAGGTGCTGGATATCCGCGACCGGGGGCAGGCCCCCTGCCGGCACGTCACCGACCTGCTCGCCACCCGCCTTGATGTGATCGACCGGCAACTCGCCGAGCTCGCGCAGCTACGCACCACGATCGCCGACCTGCGCGAGGACGCCGCCGCCGGCGACCCGGCCACGTGCTCCCCCGAGGATGTCTGCCGCTACCTGTGACACCGAAGTTCACGGGCCCGTGGCAGCGCATGGCGGCCCACTCTGTTGCGTTGGGGTGTTAGA
>NZ_JBHWOO010000164.1:0-2549 GCF_043424415.1 Luteococcus sp.
TCTCTGTGGGAATCAGTCGTCGTCCTCGTCCTCGAGGTCCTCCAGCACCTCGAACGGCGACTCGACGTCGCCGCGCCATGCCTCCAGGCCCTCGCGCACCGCGAGCACCGCCACGACAAGCGCCGCGACGGAGTCGGCCCACCACCAGCCGAACAGGCTGTTCAGGATGAGGCCGACGAACACCGCGCCGGAGAGGTAGACGCAGAGGATGAGCTGCTTGGCGTCGGCCATCACGCTCTTGGAGCCCAGCTCTCGCCCGGTCCGGACCTCGATCCACGCCAGCAGCGGCATGATGACCAGGCTCAGCGCTGTGATGCCGAGGCCCAGCGGGCTGTGATCGGGACCCTCTTGGCTGACCAGGGCCAGCACCGCATCGACCGAGACGTAGGCCGCCAGAGCGAAGAAGGCGACGGCGATCACCTTGACCGTGACCTTCTCCCACTGCTCCGGGTCCTTGCGGGTGAACTGCCAGGCGATGGCAGCGGCCGAGAGCACCTCGACCACCGAGTCGAGCCCGAAGCCGATCAGCGCCGCGGACGACGCGAGGACGCCCGCCCAGACGGCGACGATGGCCTCGATGACGTTGTAGGTGATCGTGAACCCGACGATGAAGCGGACGCGGCGGTGCAGGGTCGCGCGGCGCGCGGTGGTCAGAGTCTCGCTCATGCGTCCACCGCCGTCCCGCAGCATCCCGACACCGAGCACGCCGGGTCGATGCACGGCGCGTCCTCGTCCACCGCGAGCGTGACGTCGATCAGGGACATCAGCGCCGCGGCGAGGTGCGGGTCGGCGATCTCGTAGCGGGTTTGCCGCCCCTCGGGCTCGGCGACGACGATCCCGCAGTCGCGCAGGCAGGTCAGGTGGTTGGACACGTTCGAGCGGGTCAGCTCCAGCTCGCGCGACAGCACAGCCGGGTAGCTCGGACCGCCGAGCAGGGTCATGAGGATCCTGGAGCGCGTCGGGTCCGCCATGGCCCGGCCGAGCCGGTTCATGACGTCGAGGCGCGAAACAATAGTCAGCATGGACTGAACTATACAGTGTTCATTGACTAATCGCCCAGTTGTACGGGCTGCCGCACCCGCTCCGCGCGCTTGCCCTCGGGAATCGTGGTCACCTCTTGCGCCAGCGAGGCCACCTCGGCATCCCGCGACCCTTCCACGTCGCCACCAGGCCGGCAACCCAGCGGGCGGACGCGAAGAGCCCGTAACCGGCCCCGGCGAGGCCCACGGTGACCACGAGCCAGCGCCGGAAGATCAGCTGACTCGCTCCGCGGGCGCCTACACCCAAGTCATGTATGGCTCCATCCCACTGGGAAGCGCCATCGCAGGAATCCTGGGCTAGCACTACGGCACTCGCGCCGCAACCCTGGCCGGCGCGCTCGGCATGCTGTGCTCGATGCTGCCCATGCTGACTCGCACGGTCCTCAACCTGCGTCAGGCACAGGACCTCCACGCCACGACAGGCAACCCGGCAGGGAAGTGACAACGCCTCGAACACCTGACTGGCCGCTCGCAAGGCGCCCATGTGCTGTCCCGTCTCACCGAGGTGGAGCTGCAGGACTGCTCCCACGGCGAAGGGATGACCGCGACACCTCAACCTGGTGCGAGGGTCCCGAGATCGCCGCTGCCTGGAATGCCACCGAGGAGCCGGCTCGCTCGGGCACCATCGCTGTGCGGTCTGCCGCGACGTTGCGGGCGACCGTCTCTGCGAGGGCTTGGCCGATGGGTTGGGTGTTGTCTGGTACCGCGGTGGCGTCGAGGATCTGGTGCGCGGCGGTGAGGACGCGGCTGCCGGTGGAGTGGATGACGTCGGCGACGGTGGTGCCGTCAGGGTGGTGGGGGAGCGCTTGTTCTGCCCAGCCGGCGACGTAGGTGAAGGTGTATTGGCTGCTGTCGAGGCCGTGGGCGGCGGTGATGAGGTAGGCGACGGATTCGGCTTCGACCTCGAGACTGCCCCGACAGACCGGATCTGCGTCGGTGGTGGGCTGGTGGAGTAGGACGTGGCCGAGTTCGTGGGCGAGGGTCTTGACGGCTTGGGCGTCGTCGACGTCGTCGCGGATCTTGACGGTTCGGGTGGTGTAGTCGGTGTAGCCGTTCGCGGCGTGGCAGTCACCGCGCTCCAGACGGAAGCCCTGCTCACCGACGAGTGTGGCGAGGGCTTGCCAGAGGCCGTCGGGTGCTTGGCCGGTGAGCAGGGCGGGGCGGGGTGGTTCGGGGACGGGGTCGCCGGTGGTTTGGCTGATGTCGAAGACGCTGGCCGGTTTGACCCCGACAATCTGGGTGGCCATGAGGGGTTTGCCCTTGTCGTCGAGCAGGGGTGTGCCGTCGGGTTTGGTCTTGGGGAGGCGGCGGGTGACGGGGGCGAGGATGCGGATGCCGTGTTCACCGCGGGTGACCTGGCGGTGGAAACTCTTCTGCCAGGTGGTGTAGCCGGCGACGAGGGTGGCGTCGGGGCGTTGGGTCCAGATCAGGATGGTGTTGTTGAAGCTGTACTGGTGGAAGCGGCTCGCGACCCGCAGCCAGGCCTGCCACTGCTCGGAGCTGGTGAGG
>NZ_JBHWOO010000165.1:0-10881 GCF_043424415.1 Luteococcus sp.
CGAAGTTGATCGGCAGCGTGAGCACGATGGTGATCAGCTGCGCCCAGTAGGCGCGGTCGCGCAGCCCCTGGCTGCCGTCGAAGACCGACGAGGGCAGGTAGAACATGCTGGTCGGGTTCGTCAGGGCGGTCTTGATCAGCAGGCCGACCGCCGCGGCCACCGAGCCGACGGCGAAGAAGGGCCAGAACTCGCGCCAGTAGCTGCGCCGGTGCTCCCGCTTGAAGGTCCACGAACGGTTCAGCTGGAAGTTCCAGAAATTGGCGACCACGAAGGCGCCGATCCACACCACGTGCGTGAAGCGCAGGGCGTGGCGCTCGGTGAGGAAGACCAGGGGGTCGTTGTCGTGGGCGGTGCCGCCGTGCAACTTGGTCATGATGACGGCCACCACCATGTTGACCACGACACCCGAGCCGCCGACCATGCCGAACTTGATGAACTGACGCAGGTGGCGTCGTCCGCGCTGAAGGCGCGACTCGCCGCCGGGCGTGCTCTCAGGGATGTGGCTCACAATCACCCGATCCTAGTGGTGTCGGGAGTGGAGGCGCGGGAGGCGGCAGCTCGGGAGGTCGAGGCGCGCGGGCGCCGCTGGCAGTGGGGGCAGTAGTGGCTGGAGCGGTTCATGAACTGCTCGCGCATGACGCCGGTGCCACAGCGGGGGCAAGGGCGATCGGTCTGTCCGTAGACATTCAGCGAACGGTCGAAATAGCCCGACTCGCCGTTGACCTTGACATACAGCGCGTCGAAGCTGGTGCCGCCCTGCCCGAGCGCCTCGGCCATGACGGTGCGGGCCGCCTCCAGCACGGCGAAGGCCTGGGCGCGGCTGAGCTTCTCGGTGGGGCGCTCGGGATGGATCTGGGCCAGCCAGAGCGCCTCGTCGGCGTAGATGTTGCCGATGCCGCTGACCAGGCCCTGGTCGAGCAGGGCCCGCTTGATGGTGGTGCGCTTGCGTCGCAGGCGCTGCGCGACCTCGTCGAGGTCGAAGTGCTCGTCGAAGGGGTCCAGTGCGATGTGGGCGATCTCGGCGGGCAGTTCCGCACCGCCGGGGCTGAGCTGGAGCCCGCCGAACATCCGCTGGTCCACGAAGCGCAGCTGGTCCTGGCCGCCGTCCAGGTCGAACAGGACGCGGGTATTGCGCAACAACGGCGCGTCGGGCCGGTCGACACGGAACTGGCCGCTCATGCCCAGGTGGGCCAGGACCGCGTCCCCGTCGGTCAGGGGGAACCACAGGTACTTGCCGCGACGGCGCGGAGCAGCGAAGGTGCGTCCGGTCAGGGTGAGCTCGAAGTCGTGCGGGCCGGCGTCGTGCTTGCGCACGGGGCGGGGGTGCAGTACCCGGACGCCGCTGGTGCGGCGTCCGGTGAGCAGCGGCTCGAGACCGGCGCGAACCGTCTCGACCTCGGGAAGCTCCGGCACGCTCAGGCCTTGGAGGTGGTGTCCGCGTCGCGCAGGAAGGCCGAGCCGATCACCGGTTCGGTGGGCGTGGCGGGCGCTGCCGACAATTCCTGCTCGGCCCGCTCCTGCTCGGCCCGGGCGGCCTGGATCGCGGCGAAGGCGAGGCCTGCCGCCTCCTGCTCCGCCTGCTTCTTGTTGCGTCCCTCGCCGGCACCGTACTCGACGCCGTCGACGACCGCGCGCGCGACGAAGCGCTTGTCGTGGTCGGGGCCCGACTCCTCGATGCGGTAGGTGGGCATCGGGATGCCCGCATTGGCACAGACCTCCTGCAGGGAGGTCTTCCAGTCCAGCCCGGCACCCATCTGGTCGGCCTGGGTCACCAGCGGGTCGAAGATGTGGTGCACGAAGGTCTCGGCCTTGGGCATGCCCCCGGTGAGGAAGACGGCACCGATCAGGGCCTCGGTGGTGTCGGCCAGGATCGAGGTCTTGTCGTGTCCACCGGTGGTGGTCTCGCCACGCCCCAGCTTGACCATCGGGCCGATCTCGAGACCACGGGCCACCTCGGCCAGCGTGACGGCATTGACCACGGCGGCGCGCAGCTTGGCCAGTCGGCCCTCCGGATAGTCCGGGAAGGTGGCGTAGAGGTGTTCGGTGACCACGACGCCCAGCACCGAGTCACCGAGGAATTCCAACCGCTCGTTGGTGGGGATGCCGCCGTTCTCGTAGGCAAAGGAGCGGTGGGTCAGGGCAAGCTCGAAGAGCTGGGCGTCCAATGGGACACCCAGCTCGTCGAGAAGCTTCTGGAAACGGCTCGCGTGAGCCGCCATGTCAGGCGTCGAGGACCTGGCGACGCGAGGCGCGGGGGCCGTACTGGCCGCACGCGGGGCACGCGGTGTGCTGCAGGTGGGCCTCACGGCACGCGGGGTTCACGCAGGTCACCAGGTTGACGGCAGTGGCCTTCCACTGGCTGCGACGGCTGCGCGTGTTGCTGCGGGACATCTTCCGCTTCGGGACTGCCACGATCTTCTCCTAGGGCTATCCGCATCCGGGCGGGGATGCGGTCATTCTGTCGGGAACCAGCCAGTGGCCGGATCAGTTGTCCTTCTCTTCGGTGCCGCGCACGTCCAGCGCGACGAGCTTCTCCCAGCGGGAGTCGATCGCCTCGCCATGGCTGTGGTCCGGATCATCGTTCAGGAGGGCACCGCATTCGATGCACAGTCCCAAGCAGTCATCCCGACACAGGGGCGTGAAGGGCAGTTCCAGCACCACGGCGTCACGCAGCGCGGGATCCAGGTCGATCAACTCGTCCTCGATCCGGCTGGCGTCCTCTTCGGCCTCCCGTTCGGGGTAGAAGTAGAGCTCCTGCAGGTCGTAGGTCTCCTCGTCGGAGAACTTCGTCAGGCAGCGGGCGCACTCCCCCTCCAGGGTGACCTCCGCGGTACCGGTGACCAGGACACCTTCGACCACGCTCTCCAGACGGAGGTCGAGGACGATGTCTGAGCCCTGGGGTACTGCGATCATGTCGATGCCAAGATCCGCCGGCGCCTCGGCGACCCGGTGAATCTCCTTCATCGTCCCGGCCCGACGTGCCAACTCGTGGATCTCGAGGACGAGAGGCGAGCGGGCATCGAGGCGGTGATGCTGGTTCATCACGGATCCCTCCAACGCACGACGGCATGACGGGAGTCATGACCGAGGACCAACTCTATCCGAGAGCCGACCGGCCACCAAACCAGCTACTCACGCCCTGCCGCGGGCATGTGGTTGTCTGGACTGGTGAACCGCTACCGCACCATCCTCGCCCCGGTGGGCGCCGAGATCGAGGTGAAACGGTCCGTCTTCCGCTGCCAGCTAGCCCCGATCAGCGACGAGGCCGCCGCCCGGGAGGTCATCGAGCAGGCCCGGAGCGAGTTCTGGGATGCCCGGCACCACTGCTCCGCCTTCATCTGGCAGGCCGACGGCTCCATGGCGCGCAGCTCCGACGACGGCGAGCCCTCCGGCACAGCCGGCGCCCCGATGCTGGAGGTGCTGCGGGGCTCCGGCCTCACCGAGGTGGTGGCCGTCGTGACCCGCTGGTTCGGCGGAACGCTGCTGGGAGCCGGCGGCCTGGTGCGCGCCTACTCCGATGCGGTGCGGGCCGGGCTGGAGGCCGCGACCGTCCGGGAGCGCGAGCTGGTGGGTGAGCACGAGGTTCGGCTGGACCATGCGCTGGCGGCGCGGGCCGAGTCGGCCCTGCGTGCGGGCGGCACCAGCGTGCTTGGGACCAGCTATGGCAGGGACGTCACGATGACCCTGGGCATCCGCGACGAGGATCTCGACCAGGTCGAGGCCTTGCTGGCGAGCCTCAGCCATGGCGGGGCCGAGTTGGTGCGCGTCGGGAGCCGCTGGGTGGACTGCTGAGCCGGCCGCACGGCGATTGATCTCCTGCCCTCGTCCAGAAACCACATCCACAGCAGCCCTTGGTGCAGATGCTGCACCATCACAGGCCCTCGATGTGGTTTGTGGACGGGAGTCGGTGAAGGGCGCCGGCGACCGGGCCGGGTCAGCCGCGGGAGACCTTGCGGCGGATGGCCTCGGCCACGGTCGGGGTGACGAACTCGCTGACGTCGCCGCCGAAGCGGGCGATCTCGCGCATCATGGTGGACGAGATCGTGGCATAGGGGCCGCCGGCGGGCAGGAAGACGGTCTCCAGGCCCGAGACGTGGGTGTTGATGTGGGCCATCTGCAGCTCGTAGTCGAAGTCGGAGGCAAAGCGCAGGCCCTTGACGATCACGTCGCAGCCCTGGGCCTTGGCATAGTCGACCAGCAGGCCATCGATCAGCCCCACCTCGACACCGTCCAGGTGGGCGACGGCGTCACGCACCAGCTCGATGCGCTCGGCCTCGTCGAACATGGGCGGTGCCTTCGTGGAGTTGCGACCCACCGCCACCAGCACCTGGCCGAAGACGCGGTGGGCCCGCTCGACGACGTCGAGGTGGCCCTTGGTGATCGGGTCGAAGGATCCTGGCACGATCGCTCGGGTGCTGGCCTCAGTCATCGGTCTTCTCCTCCTGCTGCGCGGATGGGGGGTCGTCGGACCACTGGACGTGGTGCAGCACCGTCTCGCCGTAGTCGCGTTGCCAGTGCTCGGTGCCCTCGGGCAGGGCGGGGACGCCGCTGCGCCGGGAGCGTTCCAGCACCACCAGCCCGTTGTGCACCAGCCGCGGCATGGCCAGGGCGAGGGTCTGGGCCACCTGGTCATTGGTGAAGGGATAGGGCGGGTCGAGCCAGATGACGTCGAACAGGTCGGTGCCGCGCTGCAGGAAGGCGTCGACGCTGGCGCACTCCACCTCGACGCCGAGCTTCGCCTTGCTGGCATTGGCCTTGATGATGCGGCTGGTCGGCTGGTCCTTCTCGACGCAGACCACGCGCCGCGCTCCCCTGCTGGCGGCCTCCAGCCCGACGGCGCCGGAGCCGGCGAACAGGTCGCAGAAGGCGATGCCCTCCAGGTGGGCCTCGGCCCCCTCGGCGGCACTGCCATTCCAGGTGGCGAGGCTGCTGAACAGTGCCTCGCGCACCCGGTCGGTGGTGGGGCGGGTGCGCTCCCCCGGCGGTGTCTGCAGCCTGGCGCCGCGGGCGCTGCCGGCGATGATCCTGCTCATGGGGTCCAAGACTAGCCGGGCGTCCGTCTGGCTTCGGGAATCACTCCATCTGACGGGCGGCACTGTCCACCAGCGGGTCCAGGGCCGGAGATCTGACGACGTCCAGGTCCGCTTCGAGACTCCTGCCGGAGAGGCTCGCGGCCTGCGGTTCGGGAGTGTGGCTCAGCCTCGTGACGATCCCGATGTCACCCCATGCAGTGGTGCGCCGCGGAGAGGCGTGGACGAACGTGGCAGCCCGTCCTCCGCCCAGCCCGGGCCATCGCCCTTCCTGCTCGACGGCGGTTCCCACGCCATCCCTGCTGGCGATCCTCCGGCAAGACACGGTCCCCCAGGACATGTCGGAGCACTGCGTGGGACCGACCAGCTGCGCCTGGACCTGGAGCATTGCTTCCGTTCGGATGTCCGGAAGCCAGAAGTCGGCCGCATTGTCCCCATTGAATTGGAAGTGGTTCACCTCCTCCGGAGCCAATGCCTTCCGCACCGCATCGGTGAAGACTTCCTCGTCCAAAGGTGTCCGGGCAGGCCCGCCGTGTTCTTCGTCCCACAGTTCCTGCTGGTGACGCACACTGGCCATCGCCTCCAGGACCGGCTCCACACCCTTGTCGAGATCGGGCCGATCGAGCACCACCAATGCCTGGGATGATGTCAGGGGCAGCTGGTCCGCCGTGACAGGGCTCGCAGCCCCGGCCTTGCGATTCCACAAGGTCATCGTCATGACGTAGTCGTACTTGAGTTCCACGGCAGCAACCAGACGCTCACCGCCCCGCCCGTCGTCAGCCACGTGCTGGGCCAGGATCTCCCCCTGCTGTCCCCAGCGGTGCTCGACGCCCTTCGGCTCGTCCACCGGAGATCCCGGGGCATGGGTGACTGACAGCTCACCACTGGCAGTGCCGTGGTCGCCGGTGACAGTGAATCGCTGGACCACCTCTGCCGAGCTCGAGAACCCGCCAGGGTGGGCTTCAACCCGCATCTGCTCAGGCATGACCGACGCCAGCGCCGACAATGTCTGGCTACCTGCCTTCTCGAGCTGGGGTGGAACCGCAGCATGGTCGGCCAGTGTGGTGGGTGGGTCGAGGATGCCGGACTGCTGCACCACCAGTGCGGTGCCCAGCAGTGCCGTCGAGATCGCGAGGGCGGCAGCCCCCGCGCGGCGCGAGCGCCGCCGGCCGCGCTCGATGCCGCCCTGCACCAGTCCTTCCACGGTGTCGGGATCGGCCTCCTCGGCCTCCGGCCGGGACGCAAGGCGTCGCAGCTCCGTCTCCAGGTCCTTCATCGCAGTGCCTCCTCGGTGGCGGTGGCGTAGGGGCGCATCCGTTCCAGCGCCCGGTGACAGGTGGTGCGAACCCATGCCTCGCTGCGGCCCGTCAGCTGTGCGACCTCCTTGACCGGGCGGTCGTCGAGGTAGCGGGCGACCACGGCGATCCGTTCGGTCTCGCCGAGGCGTTGCAGTGCCGCCTCGAGCAGCAGGCGCCGGTCCACCTCGTCGGTGGGGTCGGGCGACGGCGGGGGTACTGGATCGGCCAGCGCCAGCTCACTGCTTGAGCGGCGTCGTGCCTGCTCCAGGAAGACGTTGAACAGCACCGTGTGGGCATAGCCCGTCGGGTTGCGGCCCTCGTCGATGCGCCGTCGGCCGCGGTAGAGGCGGGCCAGGGTCTCCTGCACCAGGTCCTCGGCCCGGTGCTCGTCGCGACACAGCAGCCGGGCGCGTCGCAGCAGGCCGGGGGTGATGTCCCGGGCGTAGTCCTCGAAGTCCTGTCTGCTGCGCATCGTGTGCCTTTCGTGGGTTCACCCTGTCCTATGCAGCTCGACCCGTCGGCGTGACAGTCGACGCAGAGAAGTCCGGGCAGCACGGCAGAAGTGGCCCCTGCGTCGCGGGAACCCCGCGCGGTAGGCCACAATTGACCCCATGGCAGAGAACAACCCGATCACCATCATCGAAGAAGACACCTGCTGGGGCTACCTGGCCAGCCAGGAGGTGGGTCGTCTGGCAACCGCCAAGGACGGACAGCCCGAGATCTTCCCCATCAACTACTGCGTCGACGGTCAGTCGATCGTCTTCCGCACCGCATCGGGTTCGAAGCTGCAGGAGCTCTCGGAGAATGCCCACGTGGCCTTCGAGGTCGACGGCTGGAACGACGAGGGCGGCTGGAGCATCGTGCTGAAGGGTGATGCCAGCGAGATCACCTCCGCCCACGAGCTGGCGCTGGCCGACAAGATGCCGCTCAAGCCCTGGGTTCCCACCGTCAAGAGCCACTACGTGCGGGTGGTGCCCAGCGAGATCAGCGGCCGCGGCTTCACCTTCGGCCCCGAGCCCAAGGCCTGACAGGACCGCAAGACCTGGCCAGACTCCGCGACGGGCGTCCACCTCCGGGTGGGCGCCCGTTCGCCATGCGCTACGAACGGCCAGCGATCCAGCTTCCGACCTGCTCGATGTAGCTGGTGAACTGCTCCCGAGCCATCGGAAGCGCCGCCACGAACCGCTCCCGGTCGAGGGTGCCGTATTCATGGACGAGGATGTTGCGCAGGCCGACGCTGGGGCTGATCGCCTCGGCCAGTTCGGGCGTGATCACACCGATGGCCGCTGCCTGCGTGAAGCTGGACCTTGCATCAGACGGCAGCATGCCAGCCATCGTCGCCACCACATGGGCATTGATGTCGCTGGCAAGGTCGACCAGCTGGGCCACGGCCCGTTCGGCGGCGGCCGTGCGGACGAGGTCGACCTCCACGTCGCAGACAGCGAGTTCCCCGACTTGGTCGAGCACGTCGAGCATGCGCCGCATGAGCATCAGCCGCTCGATGACGGTTGCGGTCGACAGGTCCCTGGGCGTCATCCGATCAATGTCCTCAGCTGGAGCTCGCGCAACCGGTGGGTGTCGCGGTACTGGCCGAAGGCCGTCATCTGGCTCACCGCGTACTTCTGCGGCGTGCGTTCGACGAGCACCTCCCCCGGTCCCAGGGCTGCCCACCGCGCCACGACGCCCGCACGGTCAAGACACATGATGTCGAGCCCTTCCCCGTAGCGCTCCATGAGGGCCATCACGACGTCGAGATGGTCGCCCGGATCATCCCGCAGGAAGCTGTAGGCCAGGTCAACATCACCCGCCGTGTCGGGGCGCTCAAGCACGCTCCCGAAGACCACCAGGAGATCGATGTGGAGACGGGCGCACAGGGCCCCCAGGACACCGCTGTCCGCGTCAGCGCGCAGGCGCGCGATCTGCTCGGCTGGACCTCCCATGAAGTTCATCCTAGGCGACCGCGGGTGGCCTCAGCTCTTCTCGAGCCAGTCCCCTGCCGAGAGCATCTCGGTCTGGGTCACCATGTCGGACAGGTAGGGGTTCACGCGGTCGGGATCGGAGGCCACCAGCGCCTCGGCCACCTGTCGGCAGTGCTCGATCAGGTCGGCGTGCTCGATCACGCGCAGCAGTCGCAGGTTGCTGCGGCCACCCGACTGGTTGGCCCCCAGCACATTGCCCTCACGGCGCTGCACCAGATCGAGCTCGGCCAGCCGGAAACCGTCCCGGGTGGACTCGACCGCCAGCAGCCGCTCGGTGGCCTTCGAGTCGACCGGGGCCTGGGTGACGAGCAGGCACAGCCCCGCGTGCTGGCCACGTCCGATGCGGCCTCGCAGCTGGTGCAGCTGGCTGATGCCGAAGCGGTCGGCGTCGAGCACCACCATCATGGTGGCATTGGGAACGTCGACCCCCACCTCGATGACGGTGGTGGCCACCAGCACGTCCACCTCGCCGCTGGCGAAGCGGGCCATCACGTCGTCCTTGGCATCGCTGGGCATGCGCCCGTGCAGGGCCTCGACCCGCAGCCCCTGCAGTGGTCCGCCGCGCAGCATCTCGACGGTCTCGACGACGGTGGCGCTGGGCGGCGGCTTCTCCTCGTCGCTGGCCACCTCGTCGGTGTCCTTGGCGTCGATGCGCGGGCACACGACGAAGGCCTGGCGTCCCTGCTCGACCTCCTCGCGGATCCGCTGCCAGGCACGATCCACCCACGTCGGGTGCAGCGTTGCATTGACCAGGTTGGTCTGGACCTCCTGCCGGCCCCGCGGCAGCTCGTCCAAGGTGGAGACCTCCAGGTCGCCGAAGACGGTCATCGCCACCGACCTAGGGATCGGGGTGGCCGTCATCACCAGGACGTGCGGGCGCAGCTCGGCCTTCTCGTTGAGCACCGAGCGCTGCTCCACGCCGAAGCGGTGCTGCTCGTCGACCACGACCAGGCCCAGGTCGGCGAAGCTCACCCGGTCGGCCAGCAGGGCGTGGGTGCCCACCACCAGCCCGGCCTGTCCGCTGGCGATCCGCAGCATGGCATTGCGCCTGCTCACGGCACTCATCGAACCGGTGAGCAGCACCACCTCGGTGGCCACCTCCGGCGCACCCAGCGTCTGGCCCGCCGCAAGGTCTCCCAGCTGGTTGCGGATCGACTCGAAGTGCTGGCTGGCGAGCACCTCGGTGGGTGCCAGCAGGACGGCCTGCTTGCCCGAGTCCACCGCCCGCAGCATGGCCCGCAGGGCCACCATGGTCTTGCCCGAGCCCACCTCGCCCTGCAGCAGGCGCTGCATCGGCGACTGGCTGGCCAGGGCGGTGAAGATCTCCTCGCCCACGCGCTGCTGGCCCTCGGTGAGGGTGAAGGGCAACCGCTGGTCGAAGGCGGCCAGCAAGCCGTCCGCGCGGCCCGGCAGCGGGGCCGCGCGGAAATGCGCATTGTCGTGGCGGCGGTAGGCCATGGTCAGCTGCATCTGCAGCGCCTCGTCGAAGAGCAGCCGGTCAGCCGCCGCCTGGGCGTGGTCCCTGCTGGTCGGCCGGTGCGCCTCGCGGAAGGCCTCGTCGAGACCCATCAGGCCCTCGTGCTCGATAACGGCCTGGGGCAGCGGATCGGCCAGCGGGCCAACCTGCTCGTGCACCAGCTCCACGGTCTCGCCGATCTCCCAGGTGGGCATCTTCGCGCTGGCCGGATAGATGCCCACCAAGCCGCCGCGCACCACCTGGCGCACCATGGTGGCCTTGTCCTTGCTGCCGACCACGGCGCCGCTGGTGTCGAAGAGCACGTAGTTGGGGTGGGTCAGCTGGGGCTGGTCCATGAAGGAGCCGACCTTGCCGACGAAGATGCCGCGGGTACCGGGGGTGAGCTGACCGGCCCAGTACTTGACCAGGTGCCCCTTGCCGAAGAAGGTGCACGTCAGGAAGCCGGCGCCGTCGGTCAACCGCACCTCCAGGCGACGCCGGGGCTCCTGTCCGCGCACGGCCGCGCTGGCCACGCTGGCCAGCACCGCCACCTCCTCACCCACGGGAAGGTCGGCCAGCGGTGAGTCCTCGGTGCCGGACAGGTAGCGACGGGGCAGGTGGCGCAGCAGGTCCCCGACCGTCTCCAGGCGCAGCTTGCTCGACAGGATCTTCGCCGTCGGGGAGCCGACCAGCTGGGAGAGGGGCCGGTTCAGCTGGGCGAAGGTCTCGGTGCGCCACTGCGGTTGCCATGTGCTCGTCACGTCGGCGAGCCTACTCGGAGGCACTGACACATCTGCGGGCGCACGAAAAGGCCATCGGGCGAGTCGTGACTCGTCCGATGGCCTGCACGGCGCCCTGCACGCAGGGCGGGGTGGGTCAGCGGGAGACCTTGCCAGCCTTCAGGCAGGAGGTGCACACGTTGACGCGCTTCGGGGTGCCGTTGACCAGGGCGCGGACGCGCTGGATGTTCGGGTTCCAACGACGGTTGGTCTTCTTCTTCGACCACGGCACGTTGTGGCCGAAGCCGGGGCCCTTGGCGCAGACATCACAAACGGCAGCCACTGGAGTACTCCTCGATAGACGGACATGTTCGCACCGGACCTGCTCAGACCTGTGCG
>NZ_JBHWOO010000166.1:0-3495 GCF_043424415.1 Luteococcus sp.
TTCAACGGTGGAGACCTGTCGAAGACCTACCAGATGACCGGCGTCTTCAACCAGGTCTTCGACATCATCGAGTCGGCCATGGATGCCCCGCTGGACCGCAACTCGGTCAACAGCGCCCGCTTCATCACCCACCTGCGCTACCTCTTCGTGCGCGCCCATGCCGGCGAGCAGCTGCACGACGACCTCGCCCCACTGAGCGCCAGCATCGAACAGACCTATCCCGACGCCGCCCGCTCCGCCCGCCGCGTCGCCGAGATCCTGGAACTGCGACTCGGCGCGCCGGTGACCCACAGCGAGACCACCTACCTGGCCATGCACATCGCACGCCTCGCCTCCGCCCAACGCCCCGGCGGCTCGTCCTTGCCCGAGGAGAACCATGACTGAACCCAAGATCCTGCTGCTCGACGCCGACGGCACCTTGGTGCGCCATGACACCTCACTGCCCGCGAGCGCCGCCGAGGCGGTGCGGGCCGCCCGGGCCCGGGGCCATGAGGTCTTCATCTGCACCGGCCGGGCCAGGGCAGAGGTCTACGAGCACCTGTGGGAGCTGGGCCTGGACGGCATGATCGGCGGCAACGGCTCCTACATCGAGCACCGCGGCGAGGTGGTGCACCACCAGGTGCTCGACGTCGACGTGGTGGAACAGGCCGTCGCCTGGCTGCACGGCAAGGGCCTGGCCTTCTACCTGGAGTGCAATTCCGGGCTCTTCGGCAGCCAGGACCTGCCGGAACAGGCCGCCGAGCGGCTCGGCAAGACCCCCGACTTCGTCCGCAGCATCTTCCCCGAGATGGTCCACGACACCTCCCGCGGCCACGACGACGTCAACAAGATCAGCTTCGTGTTGCCGCGCGGCATGGAGCTCGACGAGCTGCACCGGCTCTTCGACGGCCGCGCCCGCATCGGCTCCTGGACCGCCGCCGGGGTCGAGGACGAGTTCGGCGAGATCGGCCAGCTGGGCGTCGACAAGGCCAAGGGGGTCCGGATCCTGGCCGAGCGGCTGGGCCGCGAGACCTCCGACCTGATCGGCTTCGGCGACGCCCGCAGCGACATCCCGCTGCTGCAGGCCTGCGGCACCGGCGTCGCCATGGGCCAGGCCCCCGACGAGCTCAAGGCACTGGCCGACCTGGTGACCGACCACGTCGACCACGACGGCCTGGCCAAGGCCTTCCAGGAGCTCGGGCTCGTCTGACCCCCCACCCACGAACCACCCAATCCCCACCCCAGAAGGAGAAGGACAATGGAGTACACCAAGCTTGGCCGAAGCGGCCTGGAGGTCTCGCGCCTGTGCCTGGGCACGATGGGCTTCGGCACGCCCGGCGAATGGATCCACGACTGGGTCATCGACGAGCAGGCCAGCCGCGAGGTGGTCAAGACGGCGCTGGATGCCGGGATCAACTTCTTCGACACCGCCGACGTCTACTCCCAGGGCGGCAGCGAGCGCATCCTCGGCAAGCACCTGAAGGACATGGCCAGGCGCGACGAGATCGTCCTGGCCACCAAGGTGAACGGCCGGATGCACGAAGGCCCCAATGGCGAGGGCCTGTCGCGCAAGCACATCATGAGCGCCATCGACGCCAGCCTGGAGCGCCTGGGCACCGACTACGTCGACCTCTACATCATCCACCGCTGGGACTACACCACCCCGATCGAGGAGACGATGGAGGCGCTCAACGACGTGGTGCGCTCCGGCAAGGCGCGCTACATCGGCGCCTCGGCGATGTTCGCCTCGCAGTTCCTGGAGGCCCTGCACGTCAGCGAGAAGCACGGCTGGTCAAAGTTCATCAGCATGCAGGACCATTACAACCTGCTCTACCGCGAGGAGGAGCGCGAGATGCTTCCGCTGTGCCGGGCCAAGGGCATCGGCGTCACCCCCTACTCGCCGCTGGCCGCGGGCCGTCTGGCCCGTGACTGGGACTCCACCTCGGAGCGCGCCAAGAGCGACTTCGTCGCCCGCCAGAAGTACGACGCCACCGAGCAGACCGACCGCAGGATCGTCGACGCGGTGGGCCAGGTGGCCGAGGCTCACGGCGTGCCGCGCGCCCAGGTGGCGCTGGCCTGGCTGCTGGCGCAGGAGCCGGTGGCCTCGCCACTGATCGGCGCCACCAGGACCAGCCACATCACCTCGGCCCTGCCCGCCCTCGAACTGGAGCTCAGCGACGACGACAAGGCCCTGCTCGAGGAGCACTACGTGCCGCACGCGGTGGTCGGCGCCGCCTGAGGCTGTGATGGAGTGTGTGTCCCAGCCCTCGACGTCAAGGGCTGCGACACACGCTCCACGGCCCCATGGGCCGGTTCGACCCGTGAGGAGACCTCCCGTGCGCATCCTTCGTTCCAGCGACCACACCAAGATGCCCTGGCGCAATGGCGGCGGCACCACATTGGAGGTGGCGCGATTTCCTGCCACCGCTGGGATGGACGACTTCGACTGGCGGATGAGCTTCGCCCGGGTCGACCAGGGCGGGCCGTTCTCCGCCTTCCCCGGCATCGACCGGGTGATCCTGCTGCTGCGCGGCGGACGGATGGTGCTCACCGCACACGGCACCGACGGCGACGAGGTGCTCGACCTGGGCTGCTTCGAGCCCTGGGCCTTCGCCGGGGAAGTGCCGGTGACCAGCCAGATCACCGAGCCGAGCCTGGACTGCAACGTGATGACCCACCGTGGGGTGCTCACCAGCCAGGTCGAGGTGCGCCACCTGGACGGTGAACTCCGCCTCGGTCCGGCGGCGGGGCGGCGCATGGTCGTCGTCCTCGACGGCCACCCCACCGTCGCTGGCGAACAACTGGGCGCACTCGACGTCGCCGACCTCGACCAGGACCACGGACCCGTGCACCTGGCCGGCAGCGGCGCCGTGCTCGCCGACGTCGTCCTCACCCCCGCCGACTAGGCTCGATGCCATGTACGTCGCCGACCACTTCCGCCTTCCCGACGAGCACGTGCGGCTGCTGCTGCGCACCGCCCGGGCGGGGAACCTGGTGACGGTGCACGAGGACGGGCCGGATGCGACGCTGGCGCCCTTCTTCCTCGACGAGCAGCGCAACCGGCTGGTGACGCACCTGGTGCGCAACAACCCGCAGGCGCTGCGTCCGACGACCGGTCCGGCGATGGTGGTGCTGGATGTGGCCGACGCCTATGTCTCACCTCGCTGGTATGCGACCCATGACGCGCTTCCGACCGTGCCCACCTGGGACTACATCACCATCCACGTCTGGGGCCGGTTGCACCTCGACACCAGCCCCGAGGCGTCGCTGCGGGCAGCCCGCACCCTCACCGACCACTTCGAGGCTGACGTCCTCGACGAGGTCGGCGAGCAGAAGCTGGCGCGGATGGCCAAGGCGATCGTAGCCGTCGAGGTGGAGGTGGAGCGCGTCGAGGCGAAGGCGAAGATGAGCCAGAACAGGCATCCCGACGACATTCGGTCCCTGGCCGAAGCCCTGGAGACCCAGGGCGAGCAGGCCTTGGTGGACTACCTGCGCACCGTCAGCCTGCCGCACGCC